>JBAZKM010000012.1 GCA_041650805.1 Candidatus Omnitrophota bacterium
TACCGTCAATGTCGCCTGAGGCCATAGATTCGGGGGTGGCGGAGCTGAGTAATGCCCAGGTGCCAGTGCCGTACCTGGCCCATATACCGTAATCGGTGCCGAAGTCGATAACTATATCTACGAGGTTATCGCCGTCGAGGTCTCCCGTTACGATAGACCCCGGGTCCACATCGCTCACCCTGGTCCATAGGCCGTTATCACCGAGTATCCATATGCCGTAATCAGGCCCGAAGTCGATCACTATATCGTCCTTGCCGTTACCGTCAATGTCGCCCGAGGCCATCGCCTCCGGGGTAGCGGAGCTAAGTAGCGCCCATGTGCCTGTACCGTACCTGGCCCATATGCCGTAATCAGCGCCGAAGTCGATAACTATATCTCCGAGGTTATCGCCGTCCAGGTCTCCCGTTACGATAGACCCGGGGTCCACATCGCTCACCCTGGTCCATAGGCCGCTATCGCCTAGTATCCATATGCCGTAATCAGACCCGAAATCGATCACTATATCGTCCTTACCGTTACCGTCAATGTCGCCTGAGGCCATCGCCTCCGGGGAGGCGGAGCTAAGTAGCGCCCATGTGCCTGTACCGTACCTGGCCCATATGCCGTAATCGGTGCCGAAATCTATTACTATATCGCCGAGGTTATCGCCGTCGAGGTTTGCGATAAGGATAGGATAAGGGGTATAATCATCAATAGCGAATTCATACGCTCCGATATCGTATCTGCTCCCTTGCGGCCGGGAGGTGCCTTCAAAATCCGTTGAGATATCCACCGTTCTGCCGCTATCTATAGCGGGCGAGGTAGAAAGCAGACGAAAGTCATTGTCTGCGGGATTCAGGAATTGAGGGTCGGTGTTCCATATGTCATGAGGTGCGCGATCCGGGAAATCGGAATATATATCATAAAATAAATTGTTATCCTCCTCCACCGTACAAGTGGCGTCGGTGCCGATTGCGGTAACAGTGGAATAAAAGATATTATTATATATTCTGCCGCTGCTTTCTTCCCTTATGCCGACACCGATACCTTCCGGGTGGCCGTTCACAACGGTCTCTATGTTGAAAAACACATTATTGGCGACAAGCACATCTTTTACGTTTTTCATCACGCATATTCCCCATGAAACACCGTCCTTGAATATATTGTTTTTGATGACGATGTTGTTTACATAGCCCGTACCTTCGCCCTCGTCCATGATCATTGCCCCTTGATTGAAAAAACCCTCAATTATATTTCCTTCTATTGTTACATTGCTTGCGTACTCTCCGTTTCTCGTAAAGGTTTGAAACCCGTCTACATGGGAGGCGCCCACTTCAGATAGGACGGCACCGTGAAAGTGATTCGATGAAATGATTATATTATTTCCAAAAAACCTGGAATAATCGCAATCAAGAAAATGCCAGCCCCCCGCAGGATCCATAGTTGACCACTCATAGAGCCGTTCCACTTCGTTGTGTTCCACCACCCAATTATCGCCCTGCACATGGATCCCGGCCTGGCAGCGGTATATCTTATTGCCGGCTATATAGCAATTATTAAACCACGGCTTTCCCCAATATCCGCCGATCGCGGCATTACCTTTAATCTCGTAAATATAATTATCCACAACTTCCACATTGTGGCTGCGTATAAGGATCCCGGGGCCTTCGATATTCCCCGGGTTTGAGTTGGTGATATTAAAACCCTCGATGCGCAGATAATTACAAAAGAGGGTGTAAAAACCCTGGATGGTCACGCTTCTTCTCGGCTCGGCTCTAAAAATTATCTTATTTTCCGCGTTTCCTGAGTGGCCTTGTGTAAATGATATCCTTTCGTTATAATCGCCGGGATTTACTATAACGATATCTCCTGCTACCACGGTATTGGCTGCTTTCTGGATGGTTAACCAGGGAAGGGCTGCTGTCCCCGGATTGCTGTCGCTCGCAGAAGGGTCGGTATTATTAACATGGTACGTCACAGCTTCCGCCCATCCGGCAAATAACGCCAGGGCGCATAATACTGCAAAACCGTTAACAAATTTTACAAGTGTACGTTTCATAAATTGCCTCAACCCTGTTGTGCGGCAAGGTCATGCGGATGGAACTCCAGTACCCCGTATCCCGCCGAAATTGATGATAAGCTTATCTCCGCCATCTCATCGAGGCCGTTTTCGTCTATATCTTGAGCGGCTATAGATTAGGGACTTAAGTCATGGAGCCGCTCCCAATCACCATTACCGTACTTAAGCCAGATACCGTTCTCTGTGCCGAAGTCGATGACCAGGTCGTCTTTGCCGTCTCCGTCAAGGTCCCCGGCGGCCATCAAGTCGGGGCTTACGCCGCTCACCAGGTCCCACGTGCCGTCATCGTGCCTGGCCCATATGCCGTGATTCGGGCCGAAGTCGATGATGATCTCGGCCTTCGAGTCGCCGTCTATGTCGCCCGAGGCCAGGCATTCCGGGTCTACGACGCTTATAAGGTCCCACGTGCCGTCATCATGCCTGACCCATATGCCGTAATTCGGGCCGAAGTCGATGATGATCTCGGCCTTCGAGTCGCCGTCTATGTCGCCCGAGGCCAGGCATTCCGGGTCTACGACGCTTATAAGGTCCCACGTGCCGTCATCATGCCTGACCCATATGCCGTGATTCGGGCCGAAGTCGATGATGACCTCTGCTTTCGAGTCGCCGTCTATGTCGCCCGAGGCCAGGCATTCCGGGTCTACGACGCTTATAAGGTCCCACGTGCCGTCATCATGCCGTACCCATATACCATATTCCTGGCCGAAGTCGATGACTATCTCATCCTTGCCGTTACCGTTCACGTCCCCGGCGACCATCGATTCGGAGCTTATATCGCTTATCATCTCCCATGTGCCGTCCCCGTGCTTAACCCATATGCCGTGGTCCTGGCCGAAGTCGATCGCTATGTCATCAAAGTCATCGTCATCGAACCTTCCCGTGGTGATAGCTTCTGAATCGAGGCTGTTGAGCTCCTCCCAGGAGGCATTATTCATGTAGAGCCATATGCCGCAGGAGGGGCCGAAGTCGATGACCAGGTCGTCTATGCCGTTTGCGTCCGTGTCGGCCCCGGTCATAATCTCGGGGCTCATTATACTGAGTCCGGCCCAGGTGCCGTCATCGTACCTTATCCATGTGCCGTACTCTGAGCCAAAGTCTATCGCCATGGAATTTTTGCCAGCGGCATTTAAGCGGCCGATGAAGAGAGGGAGGGGGTATGCGGAAGATACGGTGTCGACATATTCATATGCGCCTATATCGAACCCGGCACCATGCGGCCTTGTGTTACTATCCAGATCGTCCGTGATCTCGCTCAGCGCAATGCCGGCGTCGATGAGAGGCGAGGTGGATTGCAGGTGCAGGTCCCACGGATCCCTGTCGCCGGAGGGTATGAGAACGAATTTCGGGTCCGTATTTTTATCGTTTACGGCAGATGCGCCTCTCGTGCCTTTTATCCGGAAATAGGCATTATATCCTACATCCATGACCGGCTGAGAGCCGTCCACCGTCAGATAATAATGGTTGGTCAGGTTCCAATTACCGTAGATGATATTATTCTTTACTTTTATCGTGCCGGAACAGCCGTTGATCTCTATTCCGTGAGGAGTGCGGGTATTATCCCAAACTACGGGCGATGTGCCGGGTATGAGCGTGTTATGCTCGATGGTCGCGTTCTTAACGGTTATCAGATTGATCGGCTGGATGACCTGGATCACGTTATTCGTGATGGTCACATTCTGTACGGTGCCGGGCGCATCTATATATATCCCCTGTGTGCACATCTCTGTATTGCCGGATGGCCCCGGGTCCAGTAAAATTATGCGGTTTTTGTCAAATGTGAGATTGGATCCCGTCTCACAAAGCTGGATGCCGTCTATGTGCGGCGCGCCCGCGATATTGCTGTTCCCCGGGTCGCTGAACCTTATGTCGTGGATGTAATTATCTTTGAATATATGGCCGATGCCTTCCACCTTGATCCCGTCCGCATCCGACCCGTCCACTGTACTGATGATGGGCCATAGAGGGTTCTGCACGACCCCGCTTATATCGTTCTTCTCTACCCTGTTATTCCGTCCCTTTACCAGGATCCCGCAGTATGTTCCCGCGCGCACGATACGGTTATTCGTGATCTTATTGTTGCTGAGATTATTGGACGCGCTTCCGGACCAGGTGTCTAACTGGATGCCGGGCCACACGGTATCATGGATATAGTTGTTAAGGGCCTCGCAGGATTGCGCGTCAAATAGCGTTATGCCGGAACCGTTGAGCTCATCATCCGCCGCCGGGTTGGTTATTTCGAACCCGTCTATAACGATATATGAGATCACGCCGGAGGATCTCTTGACGGTAAAACCTCCGTTCACCACTGCGCCGGGACCCGCTGCCCTGAAGACGGTGGGGGAGGCCGCGGATAGGCCGGATTTATTTACAGCCACCCTTTCCGTGTAGGTGCCGGCAGAGACCAGACAGGTACTGCCCGCAGGCATGGCAGTGGCGGCCTTCTGTATCGTCTTCCACGGAGTCCCTTCCGAGAGGCCGTCGTTGGCATCGTTGCCTGAATTGGCGTCGACATAGTGGACCTTTTCGCCGATCACTGTGATCGAAACGGTAGCGGTGTTGGAATCGTCAAGGCCGTCATTTGCCTTAAAGGTGAACGAATCGGTGCCGCTATAGTCAACTGCCGGAGTATAGGTGATATCAGGAGGTGTGCCGGTCAATGACCCGTGCCCCGGGTCCGAGACTATCGTATAGACAAGCGGGTCGTTATCGTCATCGGCGGCCCCTAAAGCGACCGCCTTTGCCGTATTTCTAGCAGTCGAGACCGATCGGTCGGATGCAGAAGGGGCGCGGTTGATATTATTTACGGTGACTTCGATATCCTTGCTAACCGAACCTGTGCCGTCAGATACTTCTACGCGGATGATGTGAGTGCCGCTATCGGTGTATGTCGTAGTATAAGGTAGCATTGTCACCCAATCGCTATAGGTATAGGTCAGGGCATCACCGTCTATATCGGTGGCTTTCTCGAGCTCTGCGCACGTGATCGTATCGGCCTCATTCTTCACAAGGGTCGACGGGATACCGCTTAGATCGGGGAGACCGTTCATTGCAGATATCGTGACCGATACAGTTGCTATATTCGAATCGTCCGCGCCGTCATTTGCCTTATAGGTAAAGGTATCGCTCCCTTCGTAGCCGGTGTCCGGTATATATGTAAGGTCAGGCGCCGTGCCTGATAACGACCCATGCCGGGGATCGGCAACTATGATATAGGAGAGAGTATCTCCATCGGCATCGGAGGCGGAGAGGATGAGCGGCCTCGGTTCGTTCCCGGTCATGGTGAGCGATAGGGAATAGGCGACCGGGGGCGCGTTCTCCATGCCTACCGCGAGCGATATCACCGCGACGTTTGAATCAGTATATCCGTCATGCACCTTGAAAGAAAATGAGTCGGTGCCGGAGTAGTCGGTATCCGGGGTATAGATGAGTTCGGGCGCTATCCCGCTCAGCGTGCCGTGCGAAGGCCCTGACGTGATGGTATAGGTGAGCGGGGCGACCTCTTCATCGCTGGCGTTGAGCGTAACGGGAACGGCCGTATCCTTTGTCGTCTTTATAGTATCGGGCTGTGCTACGGGCGGTTCGTTCGGCGCCGTGTCGCCTCTCAGGATATTAAAGACCGCGGCGGTGGCCGTCTGGCTGCCGATGCCGAATTCATTGTATCCCACCTGCGTGTTCTCATCGGCCCAGCGTCTGAAGACCGGATACGGCTCACCGACCTGCTCGATCGACGGATAGTTGTTCCTGTCGCTCTGCGCCTCGGCATACCAGGCGTTTGAGAATGTTGCGTGGGCATAGGCGCCGAAGACGTGGATGCCCGGTATAGGATCATCGACGTTATCAAATCTCGATTGATTATGCAGGGGGTCTTTCGGGTATACGGTGCCGACCCCGGAGATGAATGATGTTGATAAGGGATTTGCGCCGAGCACGATATCCGCATTGATGCAGGCCGCGTCGTAAAATCGTTGATCGCCCGAGACGAACCAACCGAGAAGGAGTATATATGACTCGCAGGTATTCTGGCCGAGCGTTCCCCACCCTACCCATTCCGGGACGTCATGGCGGGCGCTTACGCGATAGACGCTCGCCTCCGTCTTCTTCCTCAGATCCTCAGAATTCTTTATGAACGTATTCCTGATACTTGTGCGGGTCGACTCGTTGACATCCGGCCACGTAGAGCGCAGGTATGCCCATTGCCCTTCCTTTCCGGAATGCTGGAAATCGTTCCATCCCCATCCGCTGACGAGCGTACTGGTGTTGTAAAGGGTTTCGTAGTATTCGCGGTACTCCGTTTTTCCGGTGGTGCGGTAGAGTTCAGCCGCGAGCCACGCACGGTTATCGATATCCTCGGGATCGGGATACGGTCCGGAATGGTGACCGGCCGGTACCTGGTATCCCCCGACCGGCACCTGGGTCGGATGCTGTTTCAGGAACTCCCAGGCAAGTTCGGCGCGGCGCAGATACTCCAGCGATAGCGCCTTGTCGAACCGTTTCCAGACACGTGCGGCATTGGCGTAGATCGCCCCGGCTAGTGCCGTATCTCCGGTCGTTTTCGCCATGATGTAGCGGACAGGGTATCCGCCGATGTCCGACGCCTCCGGCGTGCCTGCCTCCCAGGTTTGCGCAACGACTTTATTATAGACGCCGCCGTCAGGTGCCTGCATTTTTACTAAGAAGTCGATCTCCCATTTTGCCTCATCGAGGATATCGGGGATGCCATTGCCGCTCTCCGGGATATTCCAGTCTTCCTTGAACTTATTCGGCGCGATCTCGTAAGCGGTTAGGAGCCGCCATACAGGAGCGCAGGCGGACGTCACGTACTTTCCGTAGTCGCCGGCATCGAACCAGCCGCCTGTCATATCTACCATGCTGGCTGCGGGCACGGCGGCGCGGTCTTTGATGATGAGCGGGCAGACGGTCTCGCCGTTATAGAGCGGCGAGTCGAGCAGGGATTCATGGAATGCGGCGTCGATCGAGGCATCGTGGTCCATCGTCCGGACGAATCTCGGATCCGAATATGGTGTCTCGAGCGGCTGACCGCTCCGGTCATAGTAAAATACGCGCGAAGTGTGGTATGCGGTCTTATTAAGCGCGGCGGGCCCTATCGTGAAGGGATAGCTGTAACCGTATCCCTTCAGGTATGCCCTGTAGGTGCCGCTCGCGGTGATGTCGCTGAAGTCGAACGTATATACATCTTCTCCGGAGAGGAAGTAGTTGGCCGCCTGCAGCACAAGCGGGATGCGCCTGACCGTATGGCCCGTCCCGGCATCGCGGATCTCGATCTCCGGCGTGACCTTCGGCAGGCGCATCTCGCCGAATGGGACCGCCGTGACGGCGAGGATCGTCGCGTCATCGAGTGACTGCGTACCTATGCCTTTATCGGTTACGGAGACCATCGCGCCGTTCGTGCCGGCCGCCCACCACTGCCGGTTCTCAAGGAACGCGACAGAGTGGAGTGTTTCGGTTGTACCGCTCGATTCTACCTTATATGTCAGGCCGTCGCGGTTTATGGATAAGAGCGTTCCGTTATCCCCTGCGGCGTAGGTATTTGCAGGCGGACGGTTAGGGTTGATAGCCAAACCGCGGAGCGTCACATCTACCATGCCGGAAGATGCGGCGATCTTAAGCCCCCATTGATCTACGATGATCGTCCCGCGGGCCCCGACGATCGTCTGTACGCCGAAACCCTTCCGGCCTGCGACCGCATAGAGATCTTCGGTAGTGATGGTCTTTGAACTTTTCCATGTCGTGCCGTCATACCTGATGATGGTGCCGCTGTTCCCGACGGCGACCCCGTCATTGTCACTCCCGAACCAGACGGAGCGCAGGGTGACGGAGACGGGGCTTGTTACGTTTTCCCATGCGCCATCGCGGTATCGTATTATCGTGCCGTTGGCACCGACCGCCCATCCGGAGTTCGTCATACTGAAAGATATGCCGTACAGGTCCTGGCCTGTCGGAGAGGCTACCTGGCTCCAGGCCGTACCGTCATAGTGGACTATCGTCCCGCCGTCACCGACAGCCCAGATATCATCCTCGCGCGTAGCGGCGACTGCGCGAAGCGTCGTCGTGACAGGGCTTGCCATACGCTGCCACCCGAGCTCTTTGTCGTATGAGAAGATCAACCCTTCCTCTCCGACCGCCCAGGCGCCGCCCCCGAGGTCGCCAAAGTACCATCCGACGTATCCATGTTTCGGATGGCCGGGTATGTACCCCTCCTGGTTGATCTTGATGAACGGAACAGTGCGGTCATCGGTGTAGGTGAAGTCGAACGACACCGGGACCAGGGCGTTGCCGGCAGTGTCATTTATGCCGTTCACGCTCAATGTGTAAAGGCCTCCCTCCTTTAGGGCATCGCGGAAGTATAGAAGGATATCGTACCTGTTCGTGGGATTGGTGATATCGGCGCCGGGCTCATGGCCGAGGTACCGGATATGCGCGCCTGTGTCGAGCGGAACGGCCCCGGCGGCGTACGCAGGGTCATCCGCGCTCGCGAGGAGATAATTCGACCTGATACGGGATGCAGAGAGATCATAGCGTCCGTCAGTGGTGATCCGGATGATATGCTCGGTCTCGACCGTAATACTTTCGATGTGCAGAGGCGTTGTGTCCCTTAACTGCATCTTATCGACATAGTAAGTCCTTTTTAACGGATCCAGATTAAAATATATCGTCTCGCCCCCGGCAAGGTCCCAGGTGTCCGTGACGAAGTCGGATAGAGGGATATGTACAAGCCGATAGGTGTTATCTATAACGCCGCCTTCTATATATTGTTTGATCGGAAGCGTGTTGCTATTCATGCCCGGCCATTTATTCAGACGAATGGTCGGGTCCCCGGGGTCTGCGGACGGCGACCTGAAGTAGAACTCCAGCGCATCATAAAGCATGAAATTAGAGCGGTATGCCGGGCTCTGCAGTTTGATCGCAGGGGAGTGCCAGTTGTCGGGCGTCAAGAGCAACCCGACGCTGCCGTCGAGCCCTTCCCCCGGGCTCTGTATGACGTATTGGCTGTTCGGCGTGGTATATGAGCCGGGTTCCCCGTCATATATGGGGAGGAAGCCCGGTTTCACCTTCAGCGCAACTCCCTCACGCCGGACCGTGACCGTCACCGTTCCCTCAATCGAATCCCCCTTACCGTCATTCGCCGCATAGGTGAATGTATCCGTGCCGTTATAGTCAGCGGCAGGAGCGTATGTCAGACCCGGGGCGGACCCTGATACGGTACCATGCTGCGGACCGGATGTGACCCGGTAGACGAGAGGGTCCCCGTCCGCATCGCTGCCGGTAAGAGTAACGGCCACAGCGATATCTTCATCCGTATAGACGGCAAGGTCCTGCACGATCGGTACCCTGTTATTATCGGTTACCGTGATATTCACGCCTTTGGTATCGATCCCGCCGTTCCCATCATCCGCAGTGAGCGTTATCGTATATGTACCTGCCTGGGTATAGTCGGGAGTCCAGGTGAAGGTGTTGCCGCTGAACGTTGCCCCGGAAGGCAGGTCCGCTGCGCCATATGTGATGGTATCATTATCGGCATCAACGGCGCTTACATCAAAGGTAAGGGCGCTTCCTTCGGCGACGACCTTATCCGGGATCGGGTCGAATACGGGCGGGAGCGCGGACGCTGCCGGTATGGGGAAGAGGTACAGCGTTATGACGCATACGGCCGTCATTACGATATCGCGCAGGACCTTGTGTTGTATGGAACTATCGTTATTCATCTTCATCCTTTTTAATTTGGGCTCAGGTCGTTTATCTTTGCCCAATTGCCGTTGCCGTATCTGACCCATGTGCCGTGCTGCGTGCCGAAGTCGATGACCAGGTCGTCTTTGCCGTCTCCGTCAAGGTCCCCGGCGGCCATCAAGTCGGGGCTTACGCCGCTCACCAGGTCCCACGTGCCGTCGTAGTGCCTGGCCCATATGCCGTAAGAGGCGCCGAAGTCGATCACCATATCATCCTTGCCGTTACCGTCAATGTCTCCCGTGGCAATAGATTCCGGGCTTGCATCGCTCACCAGGTCCCATGTCCCGTCGTAGTGCCTGGCCCATATGCCGTAAGAGGCGCCGAAGTCGATCACCACGTCGTCTATATAGTCACCGTCCATATCTGCCGCGACAATACATTCGGGGTTTACGTTGCTTATCATCTCCCATGTACCATCACCGTGTCTTATCCATATGCCGTAGGCATCGCCGAAGTCGATAGCTACATCGTCAAGGTCATCGGTATCGAACCCGCCTGTGATGATAATTTCGGAATTTACACCGGTGAGCTGTTCCCAGGAAGCATTGTTCCTGTATATCCATATACCGTACGGGGAGCCGAAGTCGATGATCAGGTCATCTATGCCGTTCCCGTCTGTGTCTGCCCCGGCCATCGTATTCGGACTTAACCCGGCGAGCTGTGTCCATGTACCGTCATTGTACCTTATCCATAAGCCGTATTGCGACCCGAAGTTTATTACTATGTCGTCCAGAGGATCGAGGACGGCGGTGATCATCCGCGGCCCGGCAGCGGAGGTGCCGGGATCCAGTAACATCGCGAAGAGCGTGCTCTGTCCGGCCTGGACGCCTATGTCGAATTCATTGGTGTTGACAAAGCTGTGTATATCGGCATACCTTCGCATAAGCGGGTGGTCACCGAATTGCGGGTAGAACATATACTCTCCGAAGTCATAATATGCGTTGCCGGGCAGATACCCCACCGGACCATATACGGGTATCCCCGGAAGAAGCCCCTGCCCGTCCATGAGCAATGCCAGGCTGTCAGAGTGTAAAGGCTCCCGCGGGTGACGCGTACCGAGTCCCGTGATCCAGGCCGTTCCGTACGGGTTTGCGCCAAGTACGTAGTCAGCCGATAAACTGATGGCATTGATATATCTCTGCCTCTCTTCGGCGCTGAGCGCCCGGCGTGGCTCGGCCATCAGCCGGGAATATATTGAGCTCAGGTGAGCGCCGGCGCTTGTGCCGGCCCCCCAGTCAGGGTTTGCGGATGTGTAGCGGCCGTTCCTGTGGGCATGGTTGCTGTCTACCCTGAACAATTCGGCAGCGGCGTGGCTATCGACCTGGTCAAGCACGTGCCCGGCGATGACGGAGTCAGCCCCGGGGGCCATAACGTAGCTCAGCATTTGATCAGCGGTAAATTGCTGGCCGGCCTCAGAGTAGGAACCGGGCCACGGGAAAAATTCGACCACCTCCACCCACCCTGTATGCCAGGTATCCCACGCGTCCCACACGGCCCTCACCATATCCCTATATCTTGTCTCACCGGTCAGGGCGAAGAGCTCCCCCGCCGCGAATATCAGAGGGTTCCCGCAACGGGGCTCCAGCGGCGCGCCATAGAGCGAATTGGTCGTCTCGTCGTCCATGAGCGCGAAATCATAAGCGGCAATGGCGCGGGCCCTCAATTCAGCCGATCTCCCGGCATCGAAAGGAGCGACGATCCGGGCCGCCAGGGCGAACATCCCCGCAACGCGCGCGGAATGTTTCCTGTCCTTGGAGTATGTCCAGTACGGGTCATTATTCTCGTCCGCATACTCGATCGGAGGATGTCTGTACGATTCCACACCCAAGCGTATGCCGCCGTCATTGCGTCGTTTTGCCTCCGGCTCAGGGTTGAAACCGTTATATTCGAAATCCTGCAACTCTTCCCATGCCTTCAGGCTGTAGAGCGCTTCATCCAGTATGTCAGGGATCCCGTTACCGCTCTCCGGTATATTCAATTGACTATCGGTAAATCTTTCCGGGGACAATTCATAGGTCCGTAAGAGGGGGAGAGGTATAAGCCAGTGGAATAATCTTATATCGAAATCTCCGGCATCATGGTGGCCGCCCCTCAGGGTCCTCGTTACGGTTGCAGGAGTGTCTTCGGCGAACATGCTCAACGGATCGCTCTGCTCGGCATCATAAACGACCGGATGGTCCTGCGGCCTGGGGCCGAAACCGGTGAACGGTTCTTTCATCTCCCTTCCCCAGCGGTTGTATGTCATGCCTCTTATGGTTGTGAGGAACGCCTTAAAGACAGCGGCTTCGCTCACTTTTGTGGGCCATGAGACGCCTACGCCCGGTATCCTTATACGGTAGACCGCGTCCTCATTATGCGGCAGTGAACTCAGGTCTATCTCTTTTACCTGTCCGCCCGAGTCCGTGTCCGATTCCTGCCTCAGGGCCAGCGCGGGATTGAGCCCCGGCAACGCCGCCCTGTTTGAGATGGGATCGGCCGGTTCAGTCAGTATCTCAACGGTCGAAGGGAAGGAGTCCAGAGAGAGGGCTCCGCCGTCACCCAGCCACCACGAGACATAAGCGTACCTTTCCGTAGCGCGCGGAGAATAACCTACCTGGTTGATCTGTATTACCGGTGTCTCGAGATACCGGTCGCTGAACGGCAGATAAAAGCCCAGGTCCTTCGGGCCTGTAATGCGCAGGAGATCGCGGCTTCCCACTTCCTGGTCCAGGACGAGGTATATGATATGGTCCACATCAAGGTAACACTCATCGCGCCAGTTATCCAGATAAAGCTGGGCGACCGGTATGGAGTTCCTGTATATGGCGCTTACCCCTATCGATGTTCCGTTGGCTCGCGTCACCGTCCAGGGCCCGGCCTGCCACTCAGGGCCTTCATAACCTATGATCTCATCGACTCCCTGGTCATACCAGTCATTATCCGGCGAGAATGAATGGACGTGTTTATTTTCCAGGGTGAGCATGATTATATTCGGCGCGGCGAGATGTACCTCCCTGAGCGGAGTGTCCAGTGAGGCGCGCGGGCCGCCGTCTGTGCGCACATGAAGGTTCTTTACGGCAACCACGCCGCTGTCCGATCTCTGTTCTATCCGTATGAATACGTCTGTGGCGGCCGATACGCCTGTTATGGTATAGGTGTCCGTTTCGGGGCTCAGCGAAGCCACTTCTATACTGCCCGGGAGGGGGCCGTCTTCGGTATCGCCCGGCTCCGGTCCTATGTATATGCTTGTGCCGGTTATCTCGGCGCCCAGGCCCCACGAAATAGCGATCTTGCTTGAGGAGCTGTTCACGCTGGCCGGCAATACGAATGTGGCCCCGTACGGCAGACCCTCTGCCTTCAGGGCCACCGTTTTCCTGGTAGCGTTTATATCGTCCGATGAAATGACGAGAATGCTATCCGCCGTCCCTTCAGTTACCGGCGTGAAAGTTATAGGGATCTTACGGCTTTCGTTCGGCGGTATCGTCACGCTAGCGGGAGCGCTGAATACGCTGTATGCCGCGGAGAGGTCCAGGTGGAGGTCCTGGTTTCCGCCGTTAAAGGCCTCGATATTCCAGTGGATACTTTGTCCTATCGGGATCTTGCCGAAGCAGACTGAGTCGTCTGAAAGTTCGAAAATGGACCCCATGCTCTTTCCGTATAGAGGTATGTGCTTCTGGTAATCGCCGAATACGTTGGTGCCTTGAAGTACAAGCGCCGCCTCTTTTTCGCCCACAGTCGCGGGTAAGAATTTGACGCATATATCTGTGCTTCCTCCCGGGGCCACCGTGAAAGGCACCGATTGTGTCGTGGAGAAGGCGCCGCTGCCGGTGCCTTCAAATCCTACGGTATTGATGACCATCTCCGATTCTCTATAATTTCTGAGCGTATATGTATTTTCCAGGGCGTTATTTATCTGTACGGCGCCGAAATCGACGCCTTTTTGGACCGCCCATATCTTGTCTATAAATATTGTTATGCCGTCATTCGGTGATATAAAATGAAGTTGTTCGATATCGTCAAGGCGGTATTCCGATTTCTTCATAAGGTCTATGGGGATCCGTACGAGACGGTATGCGGTATCGAGCGGACCGCCCTCGATATACGGGTCTATGCTTACCACATTGCTCATATTGGGCCAACCGTATACAGAAAGGCCGAATGTCTTACCCTCCTGGTCGCACTTTGCGTAAAAACATACTTCATCATACGCGGATATGTTCGCTCCATTAGACGGAAGGCCGCTCAGTATCAGGGCGGGTACCTGGCCCCACTTCGCGTTGGGGCTTCCCACCAGGCAATTTTCTCCCTCATATGGATCCATGGGGAGGATGTCTCCCCAATCGACCCTGGCGTCCGCCTCCCCGTCCCATATGACGTATGTCCACTCTTTGGTGCCCGCGACGTCGGCAGAAGCTGTTTGGCAATAGAAGATCAAGGCCAGAAGCAGTATTGCGTTTTTTTTGTATATCCTGTTATTCATTTGGCGCCTCCGTAATGTCATGTTCCATTTTCCGTTACGTGCTCAGGTCGTGTATCTTCTCCCACGTGCCGTCCTGATGCTTCGCCCATATACCGTACTCCGATCCGAAGTCGATGACTATATCTCCGAGGTTATCGCCGTCCAGGTCTCCCGTCACGATAGACCCCGGGTCCACATCGCTCACACTGGTCCATAGGCCGTTATCACCGAGTATCCATATGCCGTAATCAGGCCCGAAATCGATCACTATATCGTCCTTGCCGTTACCGTCAATGTCGCCTAAGGCCATAGATTCGGGGGTGGCGGAGCTGAGTAATGCCCAGGTGCCAGTGCCGTACCTGGCCCATATACCGTACTCGGTGCCGAAGTCGATAACTATATCTACGAGGTTATCGCCGTCGAGGTCTCCCGTCACGATAGACCCGGGGTCTACATCGCTCACCCTGGTCCATACCCCGCTGTCGCCGAGTATCCATATGCCGTAATCAGGCCCGAAATCGATCACTATATCGTCCTTGCCGTTACCGTCAATGTCGCCTGAGGCCATAGATTCGGGGGTGGCGGAGCTGAGTAATGCCCAGGTGCCAGTGCCGTACCTGGCCCATATACCGTACTCGGTGCCGAAATCTATCACTATATCGCCGAGGTTATCGCCATCCAGGTCTCCCGTCACGATAGACCCGGGGTCTACATCGCTCACCCTGGTCCATAGGCCGCTATCGCCGAGTATCCATATGCCGTAATCAGGCCCGAAGTCGATCACTATATCGTCCTTGCCGTTACCGTCAATGTCGCCTGAGGCCATAGATTCGGGGGTGGCGGAGCTGAGTAATGCCCAGGTGCCAGTGCCGTACCTGGCCCATATACCGTAATCGGTGCCGAAATCTATCACTATATCGCCGAGGTTGTCGCCGTCGAGGTTCGCGATTAGGATGGAGGGGAAGGCACTTTTAATATATGCGTATTCATAGGCGCCTATGTCCCAGATGGCTTCACCGTCTCCGTCCCCGTCTGCAGGTCTTACAGTCCCTTCGATGTCAAGCGACTCTATCATCGGGGATAGGTCGATACCGTTGTCGATGGCAGGGGAACCGGCAAGCGGCCTGAATTCCCCATCGAGAAGAGGGTCCCCGTTGATGCCGTTAACATCCGCCCCTCGGGATTGCCACTCCGCGAACGAAGGACAATAGTTACCGGCATCCTTAACCGGCATATCAAGGGTCGAACTATATATATTGTTGTCTATACTGGAATAATCGAGCACGCCGTCCCCGAACCACGCCGCCGCATATCCGGCGGTGTTGATGAAGATATTGTTCTTTACCACTACATCCGGCGTATCGGGATGGAAGAGATGCTGTGATTTGCTCTTGACCACGTTATTGAATGCTATAAGCTTAAGGTCGTTCTCGCCTTCGGGTATGCTGTCACCGCTTCCGCGATATATGCCCATTACGGTGGAAGTCGAATTCGGAAGGTATATTATATTGTTGTGGATGTTATAGGTGCCGTGGCAAGAGGTGCAGTATAATCCCTGGGAGTTATACTCCTTAGGGGTGTCCTGGTGCAGGCGGTTATATCGCACCGTGGTGTTTGTCTCGTTCGTCATCTGTATACAGTCGCAGTGTTCCAGCGGGTCAAGGTTATTGATGTCGATAAGGTTATATTCGTATATATTGCCGGTGTTAGAGTTCGTCTGGATGCCGTCGGTCTGGTCAGGGATATGGTCGCGGGGCGTGGTTATCGTATTGCGGCTGACGGTGACATTCCCGCTGTTCGCCACGACTATGCCCATGCCTCCGCGTCCTTTCGTCTCGATGGTCATATTGATTATCATTGAGTTGAAAGAATGGTCGATTCTTATGCCGTACCTGCAGTCACTATTCTCTATCCCTATGTCCCTTATGATGATGTAGTCGTTATTCGTTAACTCATCCCCGCTGCCCGGTTCCCGCCACGACTGTATTACCGAGTAGTCGCAGAGATCTATCGAACTATATGCGATCTGCGGATCTGACGGTGCATATAAGTATATGGTGTCGTTATGCCAATCCCAGTACCAGTCATACTCCTGTATAAGGGCGGCTATCGAGAACTTCCTGGCGCCTCTGGTGCCGTCTATGATCAATTTATAAGGATCTTTAATGCCCTGATTAGCCGTATACCAGATAGTCGCGTTATAGTTCGTCCAGCCGCCTGCAAGAACGGCCGCCTTACTTTGGAAGAGCGGTTTTTCGCCGCTGCCGTAAGCGCCGAAGGTGACATACGCGGTTTCGTCGCCCCCGCTGGTTATGTCTAACGATTCCCGCCACACCTCTCCCCGTTTGAACAATATGCTGTCCCCCGGCACGAAGGAAGCAGAATTAACTTTAGCGATCGTCTTCCATGGCGTCTCTTCCGAGAGGCCGTCGTTGGCATCGTCGCCGGAAGTCGCGTCGACATAATAAGTCCTGGCCGGTGCCGTGATTACGTCGATCGATACTGTAACAGGGGCGGAGTCGGCCAGGCCGTCATTTGTCTTGAAGGTGAACGAGTCGTCCCCCGTATAACCGGTATCAGGCGTATATGTTACATTCATCCCGGTCCCGGACAATGTCCCGTGGAGGGGACCGCTTATGATCGTGTAGGTTAAGTTATCTCCGTCAGCATCGGTCGCGCCTAAAGTTATTGCCGTAGGCGTATTCTTAAAAACCGAAATGGTCTGGGGGTAGGCAACAGGAGAGCGGTTGACAGGTATCACCTTTATCGCTACGGTGGCATTATTCGAATTCGCCGTCCCGTCGTTGACGCGGAAGGTGAACGAGTCGTCGCCCGCGTATCCGGCATCCGATGTATATGACATATCGGGCGCGGTCCCGGCGAGGGCGCCGTGCGACGGCTGTGACAACACCGCGTACGTGACAGGATTACCGTCCGGGTCGAATCCGACGAGCCTGATCGCTGTAGCGCATCCGGACTCTGCCGTAAGGGTCTGGTTGTTCGCTATGGGCGCTGTCTGTACGGCCGTTACTGTGATAGAGACGGTCGCTAAATTGGAGTCGGCTTCGAGGTCGTTCACCTTGAATGTGAACGAATCCGGACCGTTGTAATTGGTGAACGGCGTATAGGTCACGTTAGGCGCGGTCCCGGTGATCCATCCGCGAAGCGGTTTTGTTACTATGATATAGTCGAACCTATCGCCGTCAGCGTCGGTAGCGTTGAGCGTGATCGATTTTGCCGTATTCTCCGCGGTAGTGACCGACTGGGCGTTCGCCCCCGGCGCCGTATTTACGGCCGACGGGGCGACCTTTATCGTCACCGTTGCGTTATTGCTGGTAACGGACCCGTTGGATACTTTGAACTGGAAAGAGTCGCGTCCGGTATATCCGGCAGCGGGGATATATTTAAGAACGATAGGGGGAGTCGACGATATCCACTCGATAGTGCCGTTCGTCGCATAGGGATATATTGAACAATAGAGGGCCGATTCGCCGTCGTTATCGGTTATGTTGAGCGGGATCGTGGCCGAACCGTTCCTGATCACCCGCACAAACTGGCTATAGACCACAGGTGCATCGTTGACCGAGGTCACATTGATAGTCACCATGGCTATATTAGATTCGAGCTTGCCGTCCGTCGCCTTAAACGTGAAGTTGTCGGCCCCCGTATAGTTGGAGGCCGGTGTATATGTGATCTTCGATGATGGCAGGCCGGTCACCGTGCCGTGTACGGGGGTCGAAGCCAGCATGAACGATAACGTTTCGTTATCGGCATCCGCGGCGCCGAGCGTGATCGCCTTTGCCGTATCTTCGGTTACGGATACGGTCTGGTTCGTTGCCGCCGGGGCGTGGTTGGCCGTCACATTGATATATCCTGTCCTGGTATCGGTGGCCTGGCCGTAGCTATTGGATGCGGTCAGCGCGACTGTATAGTTGCCGACCGCCGTGTACGTGTGAGACGGGTCGCGTATCGTCTCATTAATGCCGTCCCCGAATGTCCAGGACCACGCCGTCGGTGTATTGGCGGACCGGTCGGTGAATTGCACTGTGAGAGGCGCGGTGCCCCTGGTCACATTGGCGGCGAAGTCGGCGACCGGCGGTGCATCGCATCCTTCTACCGTGATAGTTTTTGTCAGGGAACCGGTATCCCCAAATTCATCCATGACGGTCAACGTCGCGTTGTAACTGCCGGAAATGGTCGGGTAGTTGTGATACGAGACCATGCCCTCACCGGCCGTATCGTCCCCGTAGACCCAGTTATACTTAATCATCTTCCGTTCTGTCGTCGCCTCCGTGGCCGATGCGTCAAATGATACGGTGAGCGGCTGTTCCCCGGATCCCGGCACCGCCGAAAATGCCGCCTGCGGCAGCCGGTCCGCGAAAAGCTGCGCTATCTCTTCAAGCGAAAGCACTCTGCTCCACGCCTTGATATCGTCGATAGATCCTATGTACGGCGCCGTGTCCGTGTAGACATTCTTTCCGAGCGTCCATTTGACGGTACCTCCGATGCCGGTCGATATGGCAGCGCTGCCGCGTTCTATCCCGTCTACATAGAGCCGAACCGCCTTGCCGTCATAGGTAAAGGCGATGTGATGCCAGGTGTCATCGGCGACCGTCGTTAATGTCTGGGCAATGAATGTAGGAGTCCCTGAATATGCGGAGCGATATAAGAGGAGTAATTTGTTTTCGTTGAACGCTAAGCCGTTTCCGATGACGAGCGCGCACCCCACGGTACTGCTCGATCCGCCGGTTATGTTGTCGGTCGAAAATATGGTGCTGGGCGCGTCGGACGGAGGCGCCTTTATCCAGGCGGCAAACGTAAAGGAGCTGCTCCTCATATCGTTGATCATTGCGCCAAGGTCTATGGTCTGGCTGCCGTCGAATGTATAGGTCCCCCCAGCGTTCTCCCGCCGGTCGGTATCACGGACAAGCGTTCCGGAAGCGGTCCCATGGTTTGTATATAAAGAATCGTCCTGTGTGCCGTCAGACGGATCATCATCGCATTTCATATTCAATATCTGATCAGGATTGGCGACCTCCTTATAGATCTTCATTACCTCATCGTCTGCGAGCGCGATATTGAACATCTTGAAGTTGTCCACGGTGATGTTGGTGCCCCACCCGTTCGTGAAGCCGACGACATACCATATGTCTGCGGGATCAAATTGATAATCGACCGTATGGGACCCCTTGAGCCGGCCGTCAACGAAGAGCCGGCCGACTACGCCGTCCGAAACATAAGCCACATGGTGCCATGTATTATCACATATTACCGTATTGGTGTAAGCCTCATATCGTTGGTCTCCGCCGTCGTAGGCGACGAGACGGCTCGAGTTCGGGGTGGTCCGGTCGCTGTCATAGAGCGCGAACTTCGTGGCGCCATCCGCACCGAGGACCCTTATGATGGCCCCGGACGAGTCGCCGCTTAATGCCGGCTTCCTCATCCAGCACGACACCGTAAATACCTGTCCTATATCATCGCGTATGGCGTCAAGCTTTATTCCCTGCGAACCGGCGAAGTTGTATGCCTTACCGTCCACTCCGGTGTAGTCGATGACAGGATTATTCGACTGCATGCCGTGGTTGAGATACGGCGAACTGTCGGTGACGCCGTTCGTCATGGGTATACTATCCTTGTAATCATCCTCAAATCGCAGATCAAGGATGAGCGATCCGGCCGTATCTATGTCGCAGGCCGCCGTGTCGGTATTGCCGCCGGAGTCCGTGACAGATAGGGTTACGTGATAAGTGCCCTTATTCGTAAAGGTATGGACATTCCTTGGGCCGGCCCCCGTAGTCCCATCGCCGAAATCCCAGGCATATGATATTATGTTCCCGGACCCCGGGGTCGATCCCGACCCGTCAAAGAGTATCGTAAGCGGCGCCTCACCGCCGGGAGCGCTCGTCTCTATCACGGCAAAGGGGAGGACGGCCGACTTTACCGTTATCGAAACGGTCGCCGTATTCGAATCGAACGTGCCGTCAAGGGCCTTGAATACAAAAGAGTCGGATCCGGCGTACCCGGCCTCAGGCGTATAAACGAGTGAACCGTCCGTTATTGCCGACAGGGTGCCGTGGACCGGCCCCTGTACTATCGAATATATGAGGAAGTCATTATCGCCATCCGTTGCCGATAATGATACGGGCAGGGGGATCTCCGCCCGCGTATTGTGCTGCCCGTTAAGCGCTACAGGCGGGTGGTCATTTACGGGATCTACGGTGACCGTCACGGTGGCAGGAGAAGATGTGGAGATGCCGTCATTTGCGGTATAGGTGAACGTGTCTATACCGGAGAAATCCTTGCACGGTATATATCTCACCGTCTCTCCCGTTACTTCCAGGGCGCCGTGGGAAGGATATTTTGTTATGGCAAATGTGACCGGGTCATCCTCGGCGTCATCGGCATCGAGGGTCATGTCTATCGGGGTATCTTCATCGGTTGAGACGTTAATATCCTGCACTGCAGGCGCCACGTTCTTGGAACTGACGCGCTTTACGTTTATGCTGACGTTAGCGACATTTGAATCGGCCGTGCCGTTATTGACGACGAAGGTTATGGTGTCAGGTCCGAAATAACCGGTGTCGGGCAGGTAAGTGACCGCCGGCGCCGTTCCGGAGAGTGACCCATGCGATGGAGATGATATCACCCGGTATGTGAGCGGCGCTGCGGGGGTTAATATATCCTCGCCTTTTAAGGCGATGGCCAGGGACGTCTCCTGATTGGTCGAGACGACCTGATCGTATGCAACCGGGTTCGAACATGCCACGGTGACCTTTGTGATGACGCGTGTAACCGTGTTCTTGAAAGAGAAGTAATCTGCGCCCGCATATCCCGCCTTAGGCGTATATGTGTATGCGCCGGTCGAAGCGGTGAAGGCCAGCGTGCCGTTCACCGGATACTCAAGGATGGCGTATCCCGCGCCGACGGGTGTCCCTGTAACCGGTGTGTCCTGTGCGCCCGCCAGCGTCAGATAATTGTATGTCCATATGGTAGCGGATTCTATGACCTCGACCTTATTGTCGGAGTTTGTATCATTATATGTGACCTCTGCCGCTGTCAGAGCCCTCCCGCCCGGGTCAGAGGTCTTCACCAGGTGGCCTTCCGCGGTATAGTCAGTGTTCACGGCGCCGGCGGTCCTTCTCCAGCCGGCAAGCTGTCCCGTCAGAGCGTACTTAAAGAG
Source organism: Candidatus Omnitrophota bacterium (assembly GCA_041650805.1). NCBI lineage: Bacteria > Pseudomonadati > Candidatus Omnitrophota > Candidatus Omnitrophota bacterium. The sequence continues at coordinate 21,424 of JBAZKM010000012.1, forward strand.
GTCCCTCGTCCATATCTTTTTCTTCGAAACGAAAGAGTAAACGGTGTTCGTATTATAATCTATCTGCAGAATGCGTCCCGCCTGATCATATGTCCGCACCTCGTGATCGAGAGTGAACGATGTAACGAAACCGGGGGCGGAATAATAGATGCCGTTATTGGCAAATACGCCTATCGATACAAGATTAGAATTTGTGTAGAAAGACGCGATCTCCGGATTGGGGTTGTAGAAGAGAAATTTGGTCTTTGGATGGTAGTCGATCTCTATCTCGGCGATCGAATGCGCTTCATTGAGGTAATTTATCCTCACATGCGCAGGGTCTCCGCGTATCACCGCCCAGTGATATGTGAGCGGCTTATTATTGATATCGTAGCTCTCCTCGGCGCTTACCACCATGCGCTTGGTATACGCGCGGTCGCGCCACACGCGGCATATCGACGCCGGCGTATCGAAATATTTCTCCGTGGTCCTCTTGTCTATATCTTCAAATATGGCGTCGCCGGGGAGATATGCCTTATAGGTCTCGTCTATGACCTTAAGCTGGACCATAGGAGGTATGTCGGATAGGTTTATGCCGTTAGCCATCGTCACCATATCGAGCGAATTGGCGACATCATGGAATTCGTTTACATGGGCCTTGTAGCTGAGATACTCCCCGTCATCCTTGACGCGCGTCCGCCTGTATATCATCTGTACCGTGGGCATGAGGAGCGACTCAAGGCGTTCTGCGTGGTAAGGGTTGGCCCTTCGCTCGATCAACTTTGCCTTGACCTCCGGCTTGAACGCCGCGAAGGTATATATGAACTTCTGGAGCTCATCCGTTTCGGAACCGGACGCGCCTTTAGAGCCGCTTGCGTAGGCGGACATGGCATAAGAGAGGTCCGTTCCCTCGCCGCCGCCGCCCTGCCCCACCATCGGATGCCAGTAGTGGTTATTCGATATGTAGGCTCTATACGCGTCCTCCGGTCCGGTATTCCCGCTCCAGTAGTCAGACCTTGTGGGGTTCATATATTTATAATGGACTACGTTCAAATTGCCGTCAGGAGTGACATAGACATGCGACGCGTTCCCGACGAGCGTCTTGGTTTCCACTACAACTCCATCGCTGCCGGTCATGAGGTCCGCCTGCGGATAGTATCCCATGCTTAGGCCCGCATGGAAGCCGTCGCAGTTATCGTACCAGTCGCCTATATTGCCGGCGACCTCGCCAAGGGTCCATTTCGTCTTGAGGAAGGTTGCCGATGCGTCCGTGAGCGTGGCTATGGCAGGCTTCACTATGGTCAGCTTCATCGTTGTAGACGTCGATAGGTTCGAGGTGTTCTTGACCGTAAATGTTATTTCGTGCAGGCCGTACGTAAATACCTGCGATGACCCGACGGTCATCGTGAGGGCAGGGGTCACTCCCCACGAAAATTTGCCGGTAACGGTATCGAGCGAAGCCCCGGAGGGGAGGGAGCTTGAGACGTTGACCGTGACGCCGTCTTTCTTCCAGCCGGTGATCGAATAGGTGAGCGTCTGAGCAGGTGTATTCGGGTCGGTGGCGGCGACGGTGACCGAGAACGTATATGCGCTATTATTGTAAGGTTTTGGTGTATGTGTCTTATCCGGTATAGCCGTTACATTAGGAGGCAGTGCAGCTTCGACATTAAGAGGGAAGACCATCAGGATAAAAGCGAATACAGCCGTCGTTAGGGCGGCGCGCACGGTCATCCGGGGCTTTAGGATTAAAGGTAGCTTTTTCATATTAGGAACTAACTTTTTAAACCTGTTTAAAAAGATCATAAAAAAACAGTGCCCCATATAGGCACCATAAAGTATATAACATAATATAATAAAAAGCAAGAACTAATAACACACTTTTTTATGGTCTAACAATTTCATAACTTATTAACCCCCCAAAAGTTGCGCGGCTGAAAAAATGAGATGGGTCGTTAGAAAAATATTTAAAACCTCCGGCCGAAATATAGGTTGTAGCAGATTATCTTTTTTGTTATAATCTAATCACTATGGAGAAAAAAAGATATGAGATAATATACGAGGACCAATATCTGATCGTCGTAAATAAACCGTCAGGCCTCCTCGTCATACCTACGCCGAATAAAGAACCGGTCACTTTAACGTCCCTCCTTAACGAAGATCTCGACAGGCGAGGCATAGAGGCCAACGCGTATCCGTGCCACCGTATCGACCGGGGGACCTCCGGGCTCGTCATCTACGCAAAGGGAAAGAAGGCGCAACAGCTCATGATGGAAGAATTCAGGAGCCATTCTGTTAGGAAGAGATACATAGCGTTCGTGCAAGGGGTCCTCAGAAAAAACTTAGACACCATAAAGAGTTTCATATATAATAGGAACAAGAGAAGGGTAGAGCCGGCGGTGACAGCATACCGGGTCATCGAGCGCCGTAAGGCCTTTACCGTTGTGGAGGTCGAGCCCGTTACCGGCAGGACGAACCAGATAAGGATACATTTCAAAGGGCTCGGCCATCCGCTGGTCGGCGAGGATGTATATGCGTTCAGGCGGGACTTTAAGTTGCGGTTTAAACGCCTCGCGCTTCATGCCGCGTCTCTGGAATTCACCCATCCGGTCACTAAAGAGAATTTGAGCCTCTCGGCGCCGCTCTGGGAAGAGATGAACGATTTTTTGGAGAAAAATAAGGAGTAACAGATGAGCGGGATCTTCGGAGTGACCTCAAAGAAAGATTGTGTAGAGACCCTTTTTTACAGCACCGACTACCATTCCCACCTGGGGACGGAATACGGCGGCATGGCGGTGCTGGGCGACGAATTCGTACGGCAGATACACAATATAAGCCACACCCAGTTCAAGTCCAAATTCTTCGAGGATTCCAGGCAGATGAAGGGCACGAAAGGCATAGGCGTCATCAGTGCGTCCGACGAACAGCCTGTCTATCTCAATTCGCGCCTGGGCCCGTTCTGCATAGTGACCAACGGTTTTGTCGAGAATAAGGAGGAGCTGAGCGCGCGGCTTCTGTCGACAGGCACATCGTTCAGCGAGGTCACCCGGGGCGCCGTCAACGAGACCGAGCTTATAGCGAAATTGATAGTCGAAGGGCGCGATTTCATAGACGGAATAGAGAAGGTGTTCGATGCGGTCGAAGGGTCGTCTTCTCTCCTCCTCCTTACCAGGGACGGCATATATGCCGCAAGGGACAAGTTCGGTTATAACCCTCTCGTGATAGGAAAGCGCGATGACGCATGGGCGGTAACGTCCGAGACGAGCGCCTTTCCCAATAACGGTTTTAAGACGGTGAAATATCTTTCCCCGGGGGAGATAGTGCTGATCAACGAGGATGGCGTCGTCCAGAAGAGGGCAGGTGACGGTGTAAGCCAGATATGCACATTCCTGTGGATATATACCGGTTTCCCCGCCTCCAGCTACGAAGACGTGAACGTAGAGATCGTCAGGGAGAGGAGCGGCCGCCTCCTGGCGAAGCATGATAAGGACATAAATGTCGATGTCGTTTCGGGCGTTCCCGATTCGGGTGTGGGCCACGCCCTCGGTTACGCGATGGAGTCGAAGAAACCGTACCGCAGGCCCCTTGTCAAATATACCCCCGGTTACGGCAGGAGTTACACGCCCCCTTCACAGGAGAAACGCGACCTGATAGCCAGGATGAAGCTCATCCCCATAAAGGAGATAATAGAGGGACAGAGCGTAGTCGTATGCGAGGATTCTATCGTCAGGGGGACTCAGCTCAAGAATTTTGCCATCAAGAAACTGTGGGATGCGGGCGCGCGCGAAGTACACGTCCGTCCGGCATGCCCGCCGCTCATGTTCCCGTGCAGGTTCAACCTCTCGACCAGGAGCATAAAAGAGCTCGCCGCCCGCCGGGCCATCCGCAGCATCGAGGGGCATGACCTCGAAGATGTCTCGGAATACGTAAATAACGCTTCCGGGAAATATAAAGATATGGTCGAGTGGATAAGAAAAGATATAGGCGTTACGACATTGAGGTACCAGACGGTCGAGGACATGGTGAAGGCGGTCGGTTTGCCGAAAGAGCGGTTATGCCTTTACTGCTGGACCGGAAAGTGCCCCGGACCTAAAAGTTGCTGTGACACACAAAAAGACGGGTGTTCTCTTGCCTGCGGGAAATCCCGGTAATATAAATAGCGTATTGCCTGCGCGCCTTGCCGCGTCCTTTTCCGTCTCCAAAAACGACATGAAAAGTTTCATCAGGGATTTTCATTCGGAGATGGCCAGGGGCCTCGCCGGCAGATCCTCTTCATTAAAGATGATCCCCACCTATGTGGACCGCCCCACCGGGAAAGAGAAAGGCACGTTCCTCGCCCTCGACCTGGGCGGCACGAACTTCAGGATATTGATGCTGAAACTGGACGGACGCGGCGGGGCGAAGGTCATCAAGGCGGAGAAGTTCGTCCTGGATAAGAAGGTCATCACCGGTCCCGGTAAGGCATTCTTCGATTTCATAGCCTCCTGTATCGGGTCTTTCCTCGGGAGCAATACCGGCGGACATCTGGATATGGGATTCACCTTCTCTTTCGCGGTGGAACAGACGGGCGTCGCGTCGGGGACGCTGTCGCACTGGACGAAAGGTTTCAGCGCCGCAGGCGTTTTGGGCAAAGATGTTGTAATGCTTTTATACGAAGCCATGCTCAGGAAAGGGATCAGGAACGTTTCCATAAAGGCGCTGGCCAACGATACGGTCGGCACACTCGTTTCCAGGGCGTACGCCGATCCGGCATGCGATATGGGCGTGATACTCGGCACCGGGACGAATGCATGCTATTCTGAATATCTCTCGAATGTACCTAAATGGCGCGGGACCGATACGCCGGGCGGACGCATGATAATAAATACGGAATGGGGTAATTTCAATAAGGTGAAACGCACATATTATGATAAGGCCGTAGACAGGATATCGGACAACCGGGGCCAGCAGATAATGGAGAAGATGGTATCCGGTATGTACCTGGGCGAGATAGTGCGCCTGGTCTGCGGGGCCCTGATATCCGATAATAGGCTTTTCGGAGGCCGCAGGACGCCCGTCTTCTTCGAGGCCCAAGGGTTCAGATCGGAATATGTGTCAAGGATAGAGCGTGACAGGACACGGGACCTGTCGGACGTCGGTTCGATGTTGAAGGAGCTGGGGGTGACCGGATCGACCGTCCCGGATAGGATACTGGTTCTGGAGGTATGCCGTCTTGTCTCTCTGCGTGCCTCCCGTATAAGCGCCGCGGCCATAGCCGCTGTCATAACAAGGATGGACGGCGCGCTTTCGCGAAGACATACCGTCGCAATGGACGGTTCCGTATACGAAAAACACCCCAATTTTGCCGGCCATATAAGGACCGCCCTTAATGAACTCTTCGGGATCAAGGCGCGCCGGATAAAGATATCGCTTACAAAGGACGGTTCCGGGAAAGGCGCCGCTATAATCGCCTCCGTGGCCGCGTCTTCCAATATATAAAGATGAAGAATAGAAGATCGATCGCGCACGTCGATATGGACGCGTTCTTTGCCGCCATAGAGCAACGCGATGACCCGCGTTTACGCGGTAAGCCGGTAGTCGTCGGGTCGGACCCTAAAGGCGGCAGGGGCCGGGGGGTGGTCTCCACATGCTCTTACGAGGCGCGCCAGTTCGGCATACATTCGGCAATGCCCATCTCGACCGCCTATAAGATGTGCCCGGATGCCGTCTTCCTGCCGGTCGATATGAAGAAATACGCGCGTGTCTCCGGCGAGATATACCGCATATTATATGATTTCACCCCTGACATAGAGCCGGTGAGCATCGACGAAGCGTTCCTGGATATAACCGGGAGTTATCATCTCTTCGGTACGCCGTTCGAGACCTGCCTCCTTGTAAAATCGAGCATAAAAGATAAGACGGGGTTAACCGCATCCATAGGGCTTGCGCCGACAAAGATGGCGGCGAAGATCGCATCCGACCTGAAGAAACCCGACGGCGCCGTCGAAGTGACCGCCGGGGGGCTCCTCGATTTTCTACGGCCGCTCGATGTGCGGAAGATATGGGGGCTGGGCGAAAAGACCGAAAAGGCGCTGAACGAAATGGGCATAAGGACGATAGGCGACCTGGCCTGCCGTGACAGGGACGAGGTCGTATCTCTCTTCGGGCAGAACGGCGCCCATTTCTGGACGCTGGCAAACGGCATAGACGACCGTGAAGTCACCTCGGATGCCGAAGCGAAGTCGATAAGCAATGAGACGACCTTCGAGGCCGATCTCTCGGACGACGATGTTATAGACGGTGCCCTTATGTGGCTTTCGGAGAGGGTCTCCGACCGTCTCCGGCGGGAAGGGCTGAAAGGGAGGACGATAACCCTTAAGATACGGCTTACCGGTTTCCAGACGTATACGAGGGCGTCGACCCTTTCCGAGTCGACGAACTTCTTCGATGTGATCTACGGGAAGATCAGTGAGATCTATCGCGGATTCGACAGGAAAGGGAAGAGGGTGCGTCTTGTGGGCGTGAAGGTCTCTAACCTTTCCGGATCAGGGTTCAGGGAGAGCCTCTTTGCCGATGCGTCAGACGGCAGGAAAGAAGAGATCCATAAGGCGCTCGATAAGATAAAAGGGAAGTTCGGGGACGGGGCTATTTATAGGGCGGGGAGCAGGGCGTCATGAGCATGGCCACGAAGCACTACGACGTTGCGATAGTAGGCGGGGGTGCTGCGGGAATTACCGCAGCAATAAGCGCTGCCAGAAAAGGCAACTCTGTCGTAATATGCGAAAAGATGCCGGGTATCGGCAAGAAGCTCCTTATCTCCGGTTCCGGCAGGTGTAATCTCTATAATGAAAAATTGGGCGAATCGTATTATAACCCGGCAGCCAGGCCGCTCGTCAGGTCTGTCCTCTCCAGGTTCGGTAAAGAGGAGATAGAGGATTTCTTCGGGGACCTCGGGTTGAAGATATATTACGAAGACGGGAGGGCCTTCCCGTTCACCAACCAGTCCTCATCCGTATTGAAGGTCCTGGAGATGGAACTGAAGAACCTGGGCACAGTGACAGAACTGAATTTTGATGCTAAAGGCATCGCGGACTCCGGCGCGGATCTTATCATCACTTCAAAAGACGGCAAGGGTGTTTCATGCCGCTCGCTCGTGATCGCCGGCGGCGGAAAGACGTATCCGGCGCTCGGCTCGGACGGAGGGTCTTACCGGCTGGCAGAGCGGTTCGGCCATACCGTTCTGGACCCGGTGCCGTCCGCAGTGCCGCTGGTGGCGAAAGATAAGATCATACATCTCCTGCAGGGGCAGAAGGTCAGTGCTCTCGCCCGTGGGGTCATAGGCGGTTCCGCGGTAGTCGAAGCGGACGGAGAAGTGCTCTTCACAAGATACGGCCTGTCCGGAACGGCCATCCTGGACATAAGCAGGAATATCTCGATAGCGATGAACAGGGAACGCAAAAGGGAGGTGTCTGTATCGCTCGACCTGGTGCCTTTCATGAGTAAAGAGGATCTTGAGAAGGAATTGGACAAGCGCAGGCGCAGGGATGTGGTCGACGAAGAGCTGCTGGCCGGGTTGTTGCCGAATAAATTCGGAAGGGCCCTCAAGGATATCATTTCCGGGGAAGAGACAGGCCGCGCGGCAGGCACGCTTAAGGACCTGCGTTTCAGGATACTCGGGACGCGGGGATGGAATGAGGCGGAGTTTACCGCAGGCGGCATCGATACGCGGGAAGTGATAGGGTCGACCCTGGGATCCATGATGAAGAAAGGGCTTTACTTTGCGGGTGAGGTCCTGGATGTAGACGGCGTGAGGGGCGGTTATAACCTGGCGTGGGCATGGGCGTCGGGGTTCGTGGCGGGGCTTACGGAGTGATGATGATGCTATGAAGTGTTATGACGTTGCGGTGATCGGAGGGGGCGCGGCGGGCACTATGGCAGCGATACGCGCCTCGCAGCTCAAAAAGAGCGTCCTCCTTGTCGAGCGCAATGATGCCATCGGCAGGAAGATCCTCCTTACCGGTAAGGGAAGGTGCAATGTCACCAACGCCGCCCCCATCGATACCTTTATAGAGAAGTTCGGGAGGCACGGGAGATTTCTGAGGACGGCATTTACCGCCTTCTCGAACGACGACCTGATAGACCTCTTCAGATCGACAGGGCTCGAGATGAAGATCGAGAGGCAGGGGCGCGTCTTCCCCGTGACCGACAGGTCCCGCTCCGTGATAGAGGCATTGAAAAAACGCCTTGAAGAGAACGGGGTAGAGGTGCTTTGCAATGCGCGGGCCGGGAATATAAGCGCCGGGGATGGCCTCTTTCGGATCGATCTGGGGGAGGCCGGAAAGGCAACGGCAAAAAAGGTCATACTGGCGACGGGCGGTGCTTCATATAAAGAGACGGGATCTACAGGGGACGGTTTCTCCATCGCCGGCAGGTTTGGGCACAGGATAGAGCCGCTTAAGCCGGCGCTGGTGCCTCTCGTTACAAAAGAAAGATGGGTCAAGGAGCTTCAGGGGCTCTCGCTCGAGAATATACGGCTCACGTTCCGGTTCGGCAATAATAAGATAGTATCGGATATCGGAGAATTCATATTCACGCACTTCGGCGTATCCGGCCCCCTGGTCCTCGACCTGAGCGGCGATATCGTAACGGTCCTGGACGGGCATAAAGAGATAATGCTCTTCATAGACCTGAAGCCCGGGCTCACCGCAGAGCAGCTCGAGAAACGGTTGTTGAACGAATTTAAGGCGGGCGGCAGCGCCCGCTTAAAGAGCATAATGAAGGGCCTTATGCCGCAACGGCTGATAACGGTCTTCCTCGATCTGTCCGGCGCCGACCCGGACAGGAAAGGAAGCCGGGTGACCCAGGACGAACGGCGTGCCATGATAAGGACGTTCAAGGCCTTTCCCCTCACCGTAACCGGCTCTCTGCCGATAGAGGAAGCGATGGTCACCGGGGGCGGTATTTCAACGAAAGAGATAGACCCGCGGACGATGGGGTCCAGGATCGTGCCCGGATTGTATTTTGCCGGAGAGATCATAGAAGGCGCGGCCTCAAGCGGCGGATACAATCTGCAGCAGGCCTTTTCAACCGGGTACCTTGCCGGAGAGAGCGCGGCCAGATGAATAATGCCATACAGGCCCCGCGGACAAAAAAGTATCTCTTTTTGATCTCGGCGCTTATCCTCTTCCACGCGCTGAGCAATTATTTCTGGATACGATTTGATCATGAAGGCCTGGGAGAGGATGTCGCTCCTCAAATCGCCGTAGTCGTCGATATGCATGGAAAGCTCAGTGAGATATTATCATCCGGGAGAAGCATCCCCGGTAAGATCTTCCTGACACAGCGCCTCGCCTCTTCCTATTTCTCTTTCGCCTCGCCGTTTTTATATAACCCCCACTGGCCGCTCTTTGTACATTTTGTCACCGCGTTCATATCCATACCTTTCGATGGCGAAACGCTGTTCTTCTTTATCAGGTTTTCGAATATTTTTTACATGGCCGTCATTATAGTAAGCATATATCTGCTCGGGAAGGCGCTCCATAGCCGGGAAGCGGGTATGGCAGCCGCTTATCTTGTATCCCTCTATCCGGCGGTCTTCAATCTCTCTCGTAAGTTCGGCACGGACCTTCCGCTGGTGTCTATAGTATGCGCGGGGGTCTATTTTCTTTTAAAGACGGACAGGTTCCGCAGTAAGGGATATAGCGCGATATTCGGGATATGTTTCGGTATCGGGCTGCTTATAAAAGCAACCTGCCTATTTTTTATAATAGGGCCGCTCCTATATATTCTCGTTACAGGATCAAAAGAAGGTGCCTGGAGGTCTCGGACGATCAAAAATGTCGTCTTTTCGATGTTGATAGCGTTCTTCATATCATGGACGTGGTGGTCAAGATTGGTCCTGGCCCCATATCGCCCGGACCCGAGATATATAGGCATGTTCTTATTCGAGGGTATGAACACCGTGTTGAAGTATAGTGACCTGCCATTTTGGGACCAGGTCTTCTATTATGCAAAAGCTATGGTGCTGAACATCTCTCCCGTATTTTTTATTATTTTTTTGACAGGGCTATTTTTTTATATAAGAAAGATGAACAGAAAAAATTGGCCCATCCCGCTTTACTGGCTCTTCGTCTCGCATATACTGCTCTCTCTGATATTCGCGCGTAGGGAGAGATACCTGTTCCCGGTCTTTGGCGCCGTTGTTTTGATATCTTCTATAGGATTGATGGAGTCACCTTTCAAAAAAACGGCAAGATACATTTTAGCGCTGGCCGTGATATTCGGATTTTTGCAATATTTCGTCCTGAGTTATTTTATAACGCCGCCGCCTAATTATATTTCTCCAGAGTATTATTACATGCCCGAGATCAACAACCACTATGCCGTTATAAAGAGTTTCGATTCGATCATCCGGGGATACGGACCGGTAGATAAGACCATCGGTATTATGGAAGAATTTTATATGTCCGGAGACAGGTGCATCCGGTTAAGCAATTTTTTGAGAGTTGCCTGCGGCGATAACTATTCGGTCTTCTTGAGTAACGGCGGCTCCGACCCTCCGCAGATGAGCGATAAATTTTTGTCGGATGTAGACAGGTTCGACTTTTTAATAGCATTTGCAAGACGCTCGAAAGATCCGGATTTTTCCGGCCTGGTAAAATCGATGAATAAGTCCGGTAATGCGACGGCGGAAGGTAAGATAGCGCGGCTCAAGCAATTCAAGATATTAAAGAGGGAGACGCTGATGCCGGAGAGGGTCGGCATATTTCTTTTGCAGAACAATGCGAGTGCTGAACAGGATAAGGGGGAATAAGGATATGCGCAGGATAATCTTGGCGTCAAGGTCGAAGGCGAGGAGGGAGTTACTTAAGCGGATAGGGCTGAAGTTCATAACGGCCGGATCGGATGCAGTGGAACGGCGTAAATTGATAGGCAGTTGCAGCAGCCTTGTCACAGGTAATGCCCTTGCGAAGGCGCGTGATGTGTCAAAGAGGTTCAGGTCGGGTGTCGTGATCGCCGCCGATACCGTGGTGCTGGTAGGGAAGAAGATCGTAGGGAAGCCGAAGGACCTGAAAGACGCTTTCAATACGCTGAAACTGCTTTCGCGAAGGCCGCAGTGGGTCTATACCGGGATCGCCGTTATAGATATAGATAAGGATAGGGTCTTCACCGGATACGAGAAGACGAAGGTATATGTATACCGCCTGACCGGTCGGCAGATAATGAGTTATTTCCGGAAGGTCTCGCCCCTGGATAAGGCCGGCAGTTTCGATATCCAGGGCCTGGGAGGGGTATTCATAGACAGGATAGAGGGTTGTTTCTATAACGTAGTGGGCCTGCCGCTGGCAAAACTGGCGAAGATGCTGGAGAAGACGGGTGTTTCCATCTTCTGATATGGCTACAAATCATTTTACAGATGGTGATTTATGTATTATCATGCTAAGTGGCTAAGCGAAAAGGCGGGATCATGGCAGTGAATAAGAACCATCGACAGGGCGTCTCTAGGGTAGCGATATCCGCGCTCGTAGCCGGCCTGGCGCTCTCTTTTGCCCTCTTCAGGGTTACATCCGAATGGGAAAGAGAAAAGATCGCGGCAGAATTCCATCTGCATGCGGAAGACCGCACCGACCTGTTAAAGGATAAGAGCGAAGACCTGGTAGAGGCATTGCATGTCATCTCCGCGTTATACGAAAGCAGCGAAGAGATAGAGCGCGATGAGTTCCATATCTTTGTGCAGGGACTGCTTTCGAAAAACCCGTACATCTTCGAGATAGAGTGGCTGCCGCGTGTCCGGGATACGGAGCGGCTCCTCTATGAAGAGGCAGCGCAAAGAGACGGCCTCTCCGGCTTTTTCATAAGTGAACCGGATGAAGACGGCCGTTTCATAAGGTCGGGGAAGCGCGAGGAGTATTTTCCCGTTTACTATTCGGAATCTTCAAATGATGCGGCTGGCACGATATCGGGGTTTGACGTTTCCACGAACCCGGCGCGCCGGGCCGCGATCGAGAAGGCGCGCGATACAGGATCTCCGGTCGCTACCGGCCGCCTACGCCTTATAAGAAGACCCGGAGAAGGGTTTGCCCTCCGCGTCTTTCTGCCAATATACCGCAACGGAAGACCGCATGAGAGCGTCGAAGAGAGACGCGCAAACCTTGCAGGTTTCGTCTCGGCGCTTATATATATACCCGATTTCGTCGAGATCGCCCTGAATAAGGTGAGGTCTGAAGGCGTCAATATCTATATATATGACAGGTCTTCCGGCAGGGGAGAACAATTTATATATTTTCACAGGTCGCGTATCACGAAAGATAATATACCTCCTCCGCCCGGTGATCCGGAAGAACTCAAGAGGCGGTCAGGTTTTGCGAAAGAGCTGATAATATATCTCGCGGACAGGGAATGGTCGGTCAGCTGCCTGCCTACGTCAGAATTTATAAGCGCGCACAGGAGATGGGCATCGTGGCTTGTGCTGTTCGTGGGCGTCCTGCTCTCTCTGTTATTGGCCGTCTACCTGTCCGGCGTCCTGACACGGACCGCCAAGGTCGAGACGCTGATCAAAGAGAGGACCTCCGAGTTACAGCGATCCGAAGAGAAGTACAGGGCCCTATTCGATTTCAACAGCTCCATACTTAAGATCATACCGTTCGGCATGGATATCGTCGACGAGGACTGCAATATACTCTATATCAATGATAAGTTCGAATCGATGTTCGGCAAGGAGGCCATAGGGAAGAAGTGCTGGTCCCTTTACAAGGATAACTGGGTCCAGTGCGAAGAGTGCCCTCTCAAGGGCGGTATTGAAGTCGGGGAGATGAGGAACGCGGAAGCGGATGGAGTGCTGGGCGGGAAGACGTTCCAGATAATACATACGGGAGTCATCTTCAACGGCAAGAAATCCGTTATGGAGATATTCATAGATATCACCGAGAGAAAAGAGGTGGAGCGGCTCAAAGACGAATTCGTCTCTACCGTTTCCCATGAGCTCCGCACACCGCTCTCCATCACAAAAGAGGGTATAAGCCTCGTACTGGACGGCATACCGGGTGAGATAAATGAAAAGCAGAGTAATATACTGACGGTGGCGAAGAGCAATATAGACCGTCTGGCGAGGATCATAGACAGTCTCCTCGATATTTCGAAGATCGAATCCGGTAAAGTAGGGCTGAGGAAGAGCCTGACCGATATAGGCGCCCTGATAAAGCAGGTCGTCGCCTCATTTGAGCCGGCAGTTAAGAAAAAAGGCCTGGATATCAGGACGGATCTGCCGGAGGGCGCGATGCGGTCAAACGTGGATACCGACAGCATAGTGCAGGTACTGACAAATCTCCTCAGTAACGCGGTCAAGTTCACCGAAAAAGGGCATATAGTGATAGCCGCCGGTATATCGGATAATGAAGTGCGATGCTCTGTAGCGGACACAGGCATAGGTATCGCCGGCGAAAATATGCCGAAACTGTTCAATAAATTTCAGCAGTTCGGGCGTACTGCCGGGAGAGGGGAGAAGGGTACGGGGCTGGGACTTTCGATAGCCAAAAGGATAATCGAGATGCACAACGGTAAGATGTGGGCGGAGAGCGAGCCCGGTAAAGGTACAAAATTCACGTTTACATTGCCCCTGGGGCAGTGAGCGGCAAAACGGAGGCCTTTATGGCAAAGAAGAAGATACTGGTGGTAGATGATGAGCTCGATTTTTTGAAGATAATGAGTATACGGTTAGAGGCAAGCGGCTACGAAGTAGTTACGGCCTCAAACGGCAAAGAGGCATTGGCGATCATAAGATCCGGCAGGCCGGACGCGGTGCTCCTCGATATATTGATGCCCGACCTGAGCGGGCTCGAGGTCCTCAAAAAGATAAGGAAGACGGACAAGAAGCTGCCGGTATTCATGATCACGGCATTTTCCAGCGACGAACGCTTTAAGGTGGCAAATAAGTTGAGCGCCTCCGGTTTTATCGTAAAGACGGGAGACCTCAAGGACGAAGTCGACAGCATAACCAGCGCCCTGGACCTGGCCGGCAAATATAAGGCGAGATAGGCAGGTCTGTAACATATAATGGGTATCATCAGAAAAGAGAGATCATTTAAGTCGGGATTTTTTTATCTCCTCGTAGTCCTGGTATTGACGGCCGCCGCCTTCCTGCCATCGTTGTCGAACGGATTCGTAGATTTCGACGACCCGTCTTACGTAATCAATAACACTCTTATCAGAAGTTTCTCCCCGGCGAACCTCGACAGGATATTCAGGAGCGCTTTTGTGGGGTGCTATTGCCCGCTGGCGGTCATATCTTATTCTGCCGAATATCGCCTTTTCGGGCTGAACGCCTTTTTTTACCATCTCACCAATTATCTGCTCCATCTGTCCGTGACGGCAGCGGTCTTCTTTTTCATATATAAGCTCTCCGCCAGCCGGCGCGCGGCTTTCATCGTATCCGTATTATTCGGCATACACCCTATGCATGTAGAGTCCGTCGCCTGGATATCGGAGAGGAAAGACCTGCTCTGCGCGCTTTTCTATATCCTTGCCCTGATAAGCTATCTCCGCTATCTTGACATAAAAAGACGGCGCCATTATATCCTCTCCATTTTATATTTTGTGCTTGCTCTCTTTTCGAAACCTATGGCAGTGACCGTTCCGCTGGTGCTCATACTGCTTGACCATTTTTGCGGCCGGGATCTCCTGAGTATACGCAGCCTGTTGGAAAAGGCGCCGTTCTTTATCGCCTCAGCCGTATTTACCGTTATCAACATATCTTTTCAGTCGGCCTCCGGCGCGACCGGCCTGGTAGCAACGCCCGGGGTAAAGATATATTTTCTTTTGAAAGCGATCCCGTTCTATCTGGCAAAGATCTTCGCTCCTGTAAACCTGTCGGCCATGTACCTGTATCATAATATAAACGCCGCCCATTCGGCGGAAGTGAAATATTACTTGGCGGTCCTGGCCCTTCTCCTCCTTGCGGTGATATTTTTCGGCAGGCGCTCAAAAGAGGCGATATTCGGCACCCTCTTTTTTTTAATGACCGTATTGCCGGTCCTGAAGATAGTGCCGGCCGGCGACTGTTTTGCGGCAGACAGGTATATGTATATCCCGTCCATCGGGGTATTCTATCTCGCGGCGGTATTTTTCGGGCGCCTGCTGGAAAGTAAATTCGGCATAGCAAGATGGGGTGCCGTCTTTCTGCTGAGCGCCGTTATTATCATACTGGCCTCTTTGACGTGGCAGAGATGCGGAGTATGGAAAGATACAGAGACCTTATATATGGATGTGCTGAAGAGATATCCTGACCGCGCCCCGTTATATAATGACCTGGGGGCCCATTTCGCCGAGAGGGGCGACCTCGATAAGGCGATAAGGTGTTTCGGTATAGCGCTCGCATTTTACCCTGACTATAAGGCCGCCAAAGAGAACCTCGCAAGCACTATGGAAGATAAGCGTCTTAGGGCGGTCAGGGAAGAGGGAGAGCCCGCTTTCAAGGCCCGGCTTGAGGGCGCAAAAGATGCCGGCGAAAAGGTTAAGTTGTTGAATGAGATGGGCCTGGCGGAAGGGCAGTCCAACGATATCGATAAGGCTATAGCGTTATTCAGGGAGGCCGCGGAGCTCGACCCGTCATACGCCGAATCCTATAACAACCTGGGGTTCTCCTATTACCTGAAAGGCGATGTGGCCGGGGCCGAAGGATATTTCAGGAAGGCGCTCGAACTCGACCCGGGTCATAAAAATGCGAAGAGGAACCTCGATTTTATACTGTCCCATAAAGAAGACGCAGAGCGAGTCGTCAAAAAATGATTGTCTCTTTCTATCATGGGGTATATAATGACTATAACGCATTGAAATATTTATGGTTACAGCTATGAATTTCCTGAGATGGCCGGTCGTTTGCTGCCTTTACGTCATAAAGGTGATCGACAAGATCTCCGGTGAGATAAAAAGATGTAACGGTGTCATATCGGCAAAGTTACTGGAGATTCTCCTAGTCTCTCAGAGAAGGCGGCTTGAAGAGGCCGATAAGCTGAATATCGGATGCGGCGACCGGCCTGTGGAGGGCTGGCTGAATATAGGTCTCTTTTCATGGAGGCAATACCCGGCCGGCATGGTCAGAAAGGACGATAAAGGTTCTCTCGTCCTGAACGTCGATATCAATAAAGTGAGTATGTCATATTTCGGAGATATAAAGTACATATATGCCAGCCACCTGATCGAACATCTGACGCATGAGGAAGCGACGGCATTGTTAGAGAAGGCCTATAGGGCGATGGCCAAAGGCGGGGTCATCCGTCTGGCGTGCCCAGACCTGGAGCTCTGGGTAAAGAAGTATTACGAAAACGATAAGGATTTTTTCAATACGTACAGGTCCATCTACCTGCAGGATAGCCCCGCAAGGACCAAAGGCGATATCTTCATGGGGCAATGCCACGGCTTCAGCCATAAGTGGAATTATGACTTTGAGTCGCTTAAGGATATGATGGAGAGGGCGGGTTTCGTCAGGGTCTCGAAGAAGATACAGTCTAGCAGCAGTATCCCCGATATCGGGTTACTGGAACCGTCCGACCCCGGGAGGGGGCTTGAGACGTTGTATGCCGAGGGAGAGAAATAGCGATGATACGGGCCAAAGACCATCCGGTCACGGAGGGATGCTGTGAAACTGGCAAATAAGATAGGCCTTTCATTCTTAGCCGTTGCCCTGATCATTGCCACCGTCGCCGTGTCTATTTTTTATATTATAGCGAAAGAGAGCCTCCGGAGATCTATCTATAACAATCTGGGCACAGCGGTCGTAGACCGGACCAACCATATAGAGACCTACCTCAGGATGCTGGAGACCTCTGTGGGGCAGTTATCGAAAAGCGTCGTCCTGGAGAACCTGCTGAAGGCAGGCGGTAAAGAAGAACCCCAGCGGGACGACGCCTTCCGCCAGGCGATGAAGAGGCTCAAGAGGACAAAAGATGCCAACCCTTCGATATTCCAGTTTTTGCTGCTTGATGCGGCCGGCAAGGTGGTGGCTTCAAGCGACGAGGGCATGCTCGGAGTCGATAAATCAGAGGATATTTACCTCCTCGGCGCGAGGGAAGGGGTATACATCAAGGACGCTTATTTTTCCGGGCTGGCGAAGATGCCTTTGATGGCTGTGGCGGCGCCGCTTCTGGACAGCCAGACCGGTAAAATTTTGGGCGCGCTTGAGGCGAGCGTTAAGCTGGATGAGTTGAACGCTATCGTTATGGAGAGGGCCGGCATGGGCGATACGGGCGAGATCTATATAATCAACAAGGACGGTTATATGATCACCCCTTCCAGGTTTATAGTGAACACATTCTTAAAGCAGAAGGTGGATACCGAGAACGCGAAGATGGCGCTTTCGCATAAGACCAAAGAACATGTGATGTCCGGGGACAGGATGTTCAGGGTATTCCCCGATTACCGAGGAGTGCCCGTCCTGGGGACACACGAATACATACCCAGGATGCGATGGGGGGTCCTGGCTGAGATAGACGAAGAAGAGGCGCTCCGCCCGCTCGTTTTCCTGCGCCTCGTTTTTATCCTGATCTTACTTATAGTGCCTCTCTCCGCATGGCTCCTGGGGATATCCATAGCCAGGTTGATCACCGGACCGCTCCACAGGCTGCACAGGGGGACCGAAATAATCGGCGAAGGGAACCTGGACTACAAGGTAGGCACTGACGCCAGGGATGAGGTGGGACAGCTCTCGCGCGCATTTGATGCAATGACTGAAAACATAAAGCGCACCACCGCTTCTATCGACGACCTGAACAGAGAGATCACCGAGCGCAGGATAGCGGAAGAGGAACGCGAGAAGACGCTCCTGTGGCAGGATGGCGTAAACCTGCTCCAGCGAGCCCTGCTTGCGCCGGCCCGGATCGAGGCCAAGCTCAAGACCATAACAGACAGCGTCGTTCGTCTCTTCAGCGCCGATTTCTGCCGTATCTGGCTGATCCGCCCGGGAGACCTGTGCGAGAAGGGATGTGTCCATGCCGAAGTGACGGAAGGGCCTCATGTCTGCCGTTTCAGGGACAGGTGCCTGCATCTCCTGGCAAGCTCGGGGAGGTATACCCACCTGGACGGAAAAGGCCATGCCCGGGTCCCGTTCGGCTGTTACAAGATCGGCCTTGTCGCGTCCGGCGAAGCGCATAAATTCCTGACAAACGACGTGCAGAACGATCCGCGTGTCCATAACCATGACTGGGCGCGCCAATTGGGGCTTGTGTCGTTCGCAGGTTACCAGCTCAAGGTCCCCGGCGGGAAGACGATCGGGGTCATGGCCCTCTTTGCGAAGCATCCGATATCCCCTACCGAAGACACGATACTTGACGGTCTCAGCAATGCCGTCTCTTTCGTAGTGCAGCAGACCGTCGCAGAAGAGGAGCTGAAGAGCGCTTACGAGAGGCTCAAAGAGGCCCAGGCCCAGGTCGTCCAGGCGGCCAAGATGGCATCTGTCGGTGTCCTGGCCGGGGGCGTCGCCCACGAGATAAATAATCCGCTCACCAGTATCCTGAATAACGTCCAGCTGATAAAGATGACGGCCGAGCAGAAAAAGGAATTCAAAATGGAGGAGTTCAGGAAACTTATCGATATCATAGAGGAGTCATCCCTACGCTGTAAGAATATAACGAAATTGCTCCTGGAATCTTCGCGTATCTCGGCAGAGACGTTTTCCGGGGTCTCTCTGAACGAGGTCGTGGAAAAGTCGGTGGCGCTTATCGGGCAGGAGATGAAGCGGCGGAATATCGATATCCGTCTTGAACTTGCGCCAGAACCGCCGAGGACCAGGGGTAGTTTTCAACTCCTCCAGCATGCATTGCTGGATATCGTTTCCAACGCAATGTGGGCAATAGAGAAAAAGGCACAGGGCGCGGGCACGATAACCGTCAAGACCTGTGTCGAGCCCGGCTCAAAGAAGGCATGCCTCGTCGTTTCGGATGACGGGGTAGGCATCCCAAAAGATAACCTGCAAAAGATATTTGAGCCGTTCTTTACCACAAAGAGAGTGGGTGAAGGCACCGGCCTCGGTTTATCCGTTGTCTATAATATAATACGTCATCACGAAGGCACTATTGAGGCGGAAAGCGAAGTCAATAAGGGCGCAACGTTCACCATAATGCTGCCTTTATTATAGAAATAGAGAAAGGTCGGAGCGGGCGCTCAATTATGAAAAAGATCTCTCTGGCACAGGTTAAAGCGGATCAGAAGTGCAGGATAGCCGAGATACAGGGCGGCTCAAATCTGCATAATAAGCTTATGCATATGGGTGTCTTTAAGGGCAAGGATGTCACCAAGCTCAGCCATATCGGTTTGAGGGGGCCGGTCGTCATCAGGGCCGGGAGGAGCATCCTGGCACTGGGGCACGGCATAGCGGTAAAGGTGATGGTCGAGGTCGAATGATAAAGAAGATATACCTGATAGGGAACCCCAATGTGGGTAAGAGCGTGGTCTTCTCGCGGCTCACCGGCGTCAATGTCATTTCGTCTAATTATCCGGGCACGACCGTAGAGATATACAAAGGGTATGTCGATCTCGGGGATGAGAAGATCGAGGTCGTTGACCTGCCCGGAACTTACTCGCTGGAGCCGACTTCGCACGCGGAAGGTGTAGCCGTCTCGTTATTAAAAGAGAATTCCAAAAGCGAGATAGCGGTGATCAATATTCTCGATGCGACCAACCTGGAGCGCAACCTGCTCCTGACCCTGCAATTGATAGAAGAAGGGTTCCCTGTGATCGCCTGTCTTAATATGTGCGATGAGGCCGGCCACAGGGGCGTCCATATAGACACCGAAGCCCTGGAAAGGCTGCTGGAGATCCCGGTGGTCTCCACCTGCGCCGTAACCGGCGTGGGGATAAAGTCGCTGATAGAGAGGATACAGAGTGCAGCCCCGGTTTCAAGGGACAGGATCGCCAGCAGGGAGAGGTGGGCCGAGGTCGGCAGGAGAGTTGAACAGGGCCAGCTCCTCGAACACAGGCATCATACTTTAAGGGAGATGATAGAGGATGCATCGGTCCGGCCTTTTACCGGGCTGGTGATGGCCGCGGCGGTCATCTATGCTTCGTTCAAGATCGTACGTTTTGTCGGCGAATTCATCATCGGCAGGATAACGGACCCTATATTCATAGATCTTTACCGGCCGGTATTGGAAAGGTTGACGCGATATTGGAAGGAAGACGGGTTTTGGTTCCATCTCTTAATAGGCGACCTGATCGACGGTAAGATAGATTTCAAGCAGTCGCTGGGTGTATTGACCACGGCCCCTTACATAGAATTCGGTATGGTCCTCCCGTATGTCATATCGTTCTATTTTATACTCAGCGTCTTAGAAGATATAGGGTATCTGCCGCGTCTTGCGATATTGCTGGATAACCTGATGCACCGCCTGGGACTGCACGGTTTCGCGGTCATACCGGTGCTCTTGGGTTTCGGGTGTAACGTGCCGGGCATACTGGCGACGCGCGCCCTGGAATCGAAACGGGAAAGGTTTATCGCAGCTACCATAATATCGATAGGCGTGCCGTGCGTGCCGCTGCAGGCGATGATATTCGGGCTATTGGGCAAATTCGGCGGATTTTACGTATGTGGTGTATATCTAGTCTTGTTCTCACTGATAATAATACTGGGGGTCATCCTGAACCGTCTCCTGACCGGGTACAGCCCGGAGTTCCTTCTGGAGATACCCCCGTATAGGTTTCCGCCGCTTGCCACGCTCCTCGCCAAACTCTACCTGCGCGTCAAAGGTTTTCTGGTAGAGGCGGTGCCGGTCGTCATGCTGGGTGTCCTATTCGTTAACCTGCTCATCTATTTCAAACTATTCGATTTCATAACCGGGATATCGGCGCCGGTGATCCACGGCCTCTTCGGGTTGCCCAAAGAGTCGGTGGTCGCCCTGGTCATCGGGTTCATAAGAAAAGACGTCGCGGTCGGCATGCTCATGCCGCTGGGACTTTCGGCCAAACAGCTCTTCATAGGGGCAACGTTACTGGCTATCTCTTTCCCGTGCATAGCGACATTCGTAGTGATATGGAAAGAGCTGGGTTTTAAAGATCTGATGAAAGCTACGACGATCATGGTGGCTATCAGTATCATTGTAGGGACGCTGCTCAATTTCACGATAGTGCCGTGATCCGGCGAAATTAAAATTATAAAACGCTAATGTATGCCATTCCCCGCGTTCGTCTATACACGGTCATATTTCTCATAATTGCCGCCGCTTCCGTATTCAGGTTCTATCATTTAGGTGCAGTGGAGATGATAGCGGATGAATATCGCGATATACCCGCGGCCAGGGCCTACGCGGCGGATCCCAATCCGTTCATACCGGGCGTCCAGAAGAACGACGACATATCGCAGGCAAGGATGCCTTATTATATAACAGCATTGAGCCTCCGCTTATCGGGCGACCCGTTATCCAGGGCAAGGCTTCCGTCGGCCATATTCGGCGTCCTCGCAGTATTGATCACGTATCTTATCGGGAGAGAGCTTTATGATGTGAAGACGGGTATATTGAGCGCTCTCCTTCTGGCCATATCCACTTATCATATAGGTTTCTCGAGATTTTCCGCAACGACAGGCGAAAGTCATGACCTCTTCTTCTTTCTCCTGAGCCTCTTGCTTTTTTTTAAAGGTATTACCGGGAGAGAGACAAGGCCGATCCTATTCTCGGGGATAACGACGGGCCTTGCCATTGCTTCAAAATTCAGCATGGCACTCCTCATCCCTGTATTTTTTTTATACATGTTATCTCTTTTCAGAGGCAACTGTTTCAAGATAAGCCGTATAAACAAAATACTGCTTCGAATAACATATCTCAATCTTGCCGTTATCATCTCTTTTGCATTCATCTCTTTTAATCTGTATGGTCACGCGCCGGGCGGCTTATCTGCGGACAGGATCTTCATCCTGTTCCTATCCGCGGTTCTCTTTTATCTGCCCCTTCTTTTCATAGCCATATTCAGGACGGGCCGCCTTTTCGATGAGAACGACGCGTTGCCCATCTTTTTTAATATGGTCTTAACATGCGCGGCCTTTACCTTTATAGGATCACCGGTACATCTCGACCCCGCCAATCTGACCGGTGCTTTAAGATGGTTCGGTGAATTTGGGTATAACAATTCTCTGGAGACAGGGCCCTTATATTTTTTAAATCCGATAGCAACCATTTTCCTCAGGATGGCGCCGCCGTTCAACCTTATATTCATACCGGCCTTTCTCTATACTGTAAGCCGTTCCAGGAACGGCTCCGATCTGTTGATCTCAATGGTCTTCATTCTGTATCTGGCGTTCCTATCGAGCCTTAAATGGTTTATGAGCTGGTATGTGATGCCCCTTATGCCGCTCGCGCTTATCATGAGTTCGCATTTTACCGTTCTATGGATTGAAAAATTACGGAGAAAGACTGCTTATCCGGTCGCTCTCTTTCTGATATCCGTCTCTATCGCCCTCCAGCTGCCGAACCTTTTAAGGATATCGCCGTATTATCAGATAGACGGCTACAGGTTCGGGAGCAGGTTTATAGGGCTGAATAAGCCGTCGTTCCTGACGACGGAGGGCGTAAAAGACGCCATCGCCTGGCTTGAAAAAAATATACCGGACCGTTCAAGGGTGGGATTCTTCATTAATCTCAGGCCGATCAACGACCATCTTGCCGGCTATCTTTTCCGGTGGGTTGCCGGGATCCATGCCAGGAATAGGACGATAGAGTATGATTACGCCTTTGATACGAAAAAGATAGACGCATATGATTATCTGGCCGTTTCGCCGTTGTTGAAGAGGCGCCCGACGGATAAGAACGGGACACTCAGGCGGATCCATACGGTCAGCGTGGCGGGGTTAGACGTATTATATATCTACGAGATAGTCATATGATAAAGTTCTCGGTCGTTATACCCATATATGATGAAGAGGGCTCGGTCGAGCCGTTATACCTTTCTTTGAAAAGCGTCATGGACAGGATGAAAGAGCCTTATGAGATAATTTTCGTTAATGACTGCTCGAGGGACGGGAGCCTGCAGGCCCTGAAAAATATTGACGCCGCGCCGGCTCATTTAACCATCGTAAGTTTACGAAGACACAGCGGCCAGTCGGCGGCCCTCCAGGCAGGGTTTGATGCAGCACGAGGGGAGACGATCATTACCATTGACGGAGATCTTCAGAATGATCCCGGAGATATACCATGCTTATTGGATAAGATTAAGTCGGGATATGATGTCGTTTGCGGATGGAGATATGACAGGAAAGACCCATGGCATAAGATAGCGGCGTCAAGGATCGCTAATCTTGTGTGCCGTATCGCCGCGAGAGAGAAGATCCATGACACCGGATGCACCCTCAGGGTCTTTAAAAGATCCGTTCTGAAAGATGTCCGCCTGTCTGAAAACATGCACAGGTTCTTTACATTGATAATGGCCAGGCGCGGTTACAGTATAGGGGAAGTGAAGGTCAGCCACTCCCGGAGGAAGTCCGGGAAGTCAAAGTACGGCATACTGAACAGGCTCGGATGGGTGACGGATCTTATAAGGATAGCCGGATCGGATATGGATGACCTGATGCGGCAGGGAAATGGTTATGAGATAGAAGAGATAATAAGGAGACGATGAAATTTTTTAAATATGCCGGCCTATGTTCCATAGTAGCCCTCGGGTTCCTCCTGAGGGTCTACCATCTGGGCAATTCCAGTTTATGGTGGGATGAACTCATGACCGTAAGCCGTATCGACTATCCGCTCGTCCAGGTGGTCAGGAACCTCTTCATATCTCCTTTTCCGCCGCTCTATTATATCCTGATGAACCTCTGGGTAAAGGCCTTCGGGAACAGCGAATTCTTTTTGCGTCTCCCGTCCCTGATGTTTTCCGTAGGATCGGTCATAGCCGTATTTTACCTGGCAAGGGAACTCTTCGATGAGGATGCGGGGTTCTTTTCCGCGTTATTCCTGAGCGTTTCACCATATAGCATCTGGTTTGCCCAGACGGCAAAGATGTACTCCATGTCATGGTTCTTCGCGATACTCTCATTCCTCTTTTTTCACAGGTTCACGAGAGATAAAAGAAGAGTCAGCCTGTTATTGTACGTTATCTTTACCACATTATCGATCTATACCACATATATAGGGTTCATCCTCATACTGACCCAGAATATACTCTTCTTCTGCTTTAACAGGGAGAGGCAGGTCAGGAGATGGTTATTGGGCCAGGCGTTGATATTTTTATTCTTCCTGCCATGGCTGGGGATATTCCAATATAACGCGATAAACAGGACAGGGTTGGATTGGATCCCCGCCGTGGATAATTATATAAGACTTATCGGCTCTGTCTTCCCGAGAATGCTGACGGGTTATTTCGGGAACCCGGGCTATGCGGAGTTGGTCATATGCTCCCTTCTGATAATATCCGCGGTCGTAAAGTTGGCAGGCGATAGGCAAAAAAGATATTCTATCAGTTTTAGCCTGCTCTTCGCATGGATAGCAGTGCCCGTTTTTGTATATTACCTGACCTATATCTCGGCATATCCTATTCTCAGCGAGTTCTCGGACAGATATATCGGCGTTATACATATCCCCTTGATCATACTGATGAGCAGGGGGATATCTAAATACAAAGCCGGATATATATCCGTCATATTGGTCCTTCTGCTTGGCATGACCCTCCTTTACCATTTGCGCCCTTTTTATAAAGCCGATTGTAAGATGACCTTCACTTTTCGCGGCGTGGTCTTCGATGATAACTGGAGGAACCTATCGAATGAGATACGTCAGAGGGCCGGCAGCGATCCATTGATAGTTACGGACCTTCCCCCGGTCTTCAGGTACTACATTAAGGGTTATAGGATAGAACCGTTGGAATATATCAGGGATATGGAAAACAGCGTTTCCGCCGGTAACTTTACGTCAATTTTTATGGTCTATAAAATAAGCGGAGGGCGCGTAAAAGGCAGACCCCTGCAGAGGACGATCAAGGGATATAAGCTGGAAGAGGACTATTACAGGCATCCGAACGGTTTCTTCTGGTTCAGGAAGATCGATGACTAAGACTTTAAAAAGATATATAAATCCTTTATTTTTTTTAGTTCTTTTTTCAGCGTTTGTTATATTTGTTGTTATTGCCAGGAATAATGTTCCCCGGGGAGAGCGGCCGAATATAGTATGGATCGTCATAGACGCGCTGCGGGCCGACCACCTGGGGTGTTACGGTTACGGAAGGGATACGAGCTCGTTCATCGATGGATTTGCCGGTAAAGGCATCCTCTTCGAGCATGCCTTCAGCCAGGAGTCATATACACAGGCGTCCGTGGCGTCGTTCTTTACATCCACATATCCATGGGTCAATAAAGTCCTTTACGATAAACCTATGATAGATGTATTGGACCCGGCCTTTGTAACTATCGCGGAGATATTAAAAGAGGCCGGTTACGATACCGCGGCCTTCGTCTTTAACCCGCACCTCAAGGCGATATTCAATTTCGGCCAGGGGTTCGATCTCTACAGCGACGGCGGGAAAGGCCTGAAGGTCGTGCTCCGGGATCCGGGTTCACATGAGACCGCGAAGAAGATCTCAGCCAAGGTGAAAAGATATCTTGAGCGGACCGGCGGCAAAAGGCCCGTCTTCTTATATCTCCATTACAGGGATGTGCACGGCCCGTATATGCCCCCTCCGCCTTATGACAGTGTATTCCCAGGGCCGGATTCCGCATATGACGGAGAGATACGGTACGCGGATAATAGTATCAGGGCGCTATTTACCTTGCTGAAAGGATACGGGATCGACAACAGGAATTCTGTTATCATAGTCACGGCAGACCACGGCGAGGAATTTTATGATGATCCTCCGCCGGATAAACGCTCCCCGGGGGGCCACGGCAGGACTTTATACAATGAGCTGATACATGTCCCGCTCATAATGTCCATACCCGGACTTCCTGCCGGGAAGAGGATAGGCGCGTATGTCGGGCTTATCGATATCGCCCCGACCCTTTGCGATATCCTGAAGATCGATCGGAAGAGATACGGCCGATTCCAGGGCATGACCCTTCTGCCCGTTATAAACGGAGAGGATGACGGCCATCGTCCTGTATATGGCGGCGGTAAGTACGGCAGGGGCTTTGTGATCAGGGGCGGATACAAGTATTATATCGACTTGAAGAATAAGACCGCCAGTTGCATGCGTCCCGCGGACAATGACAATGTGATGCGTGAAGAGCTCTATGATATGAATGCGGATTTTAATGAGGTGATGGATCTCTCAGGCGCCAGACCGGATATCGTTTCGGAGCTGAGGAAGGAGTTGGAGGCATTCATCAAAGGGTCCCCGGTGTACGGGGGGCTTGCCGCGTCTGTGTGGCCGGACGCCCGGACCGAAGAAGAGTTGAGATCATTAGGTTATCTGCAATAGGCGGGGTATTCAATGGATCCCGGAGATATCGCCATGTCCGAACGCGTAAAGAGCCCGACCTCCGTCATAATCCCTGCCTATAATGAAGAGCCGACGATCAGGCAGGTCATCAGCGGCTTATTGGATGAGCGGCGGTATCCAGAGATCATAGTGGTCGATGACAGCTCTTCCGATAAGACCGGCTTTCTGGCAGAGGAGCTCCGGGTCAAGGTCATCAGGCATGAGACGAGGAGAGGATATGGCGCGGCGCTTAAGACGGGTATAAAATATGCGCGCGGCGATATCATCATAATTCTTGATGCCGATGATACATACTCCCCCGGTGACATCAAACGGTTGCTGAAATCCTTTGAGGCCGGAGGGTATGATATGGTGGTGGGGGTGCGCGACCTCGGTCATTTTCCTTTTTATCAAAAGTTCGCCAAAGGGTTCGTCACCTCGGTAATGGCGGCTATATTCAGGCAGAAGGTCCCCGATATCAATTCCGGGCTGAGAGTTATGAAGCGGGAGGTCGTGGAGAAGTACCTATCTGTGCTATCCGACGGTTTCTCGTTCACGGCGAGCAGTACGTTGGCAATGCTCCTGGGCCGGCATAAGATAGGATATGTCGAGGTCGGCTATTCGGGAAGGGCCGGGAGATCCAACGTGGAGATAGCCGCTTACACCATAAACTTTATCAGGAGTTACTGGCGGGTCATCTATCGTCTCAAGATCGCCGCTAAGCTATCCCGGGGGAGGGGAGGGATGCGTGTTTAACAGGGTCTCTCTGGCTACTCTTAAGAGAAAGAGGATGCGCCGTTCCATGAGGAGATTCCTCAGGGCAAGGTATGAGTCGGTGGATATGAGGCACCTTGATGCCGGGATGATCTTTGCCCACCGGGTGCTAAAAGGTTTGTATAGAAGTTTTGACCCCGGGAATAAGTGCTTCGATGTCGTCTCCATCCAGACGAAGACAGGTTGTAATTATAGCTGCCCATTCTGCCCGGGCAATAAACCGGGCCGGGGCCTATACGGCGGGGCGCCGCCGGGAGCAGAGATGGATCCCGCAATCCTTAAGGATATCGCCGGGCAGTTGTCAAGATCGGGATTCAGGGGGAGGATCTCGCCCGATCTCTTGAACGAACCCCTGATGGATGAAAGGCTGGTCGAGTTCGTCTCTATACTGAAGAGAGGATGTCCCCGCGCATTCTTGTTCATTCAAACGAACGGTTCATTGCTGGACAGGAGCCTGATCATGGAGCTCATCGACGCGGGGATGGATGAGATATACGTCAATGATTATACGGAAGGGCATGTAGTATTGGACCGTCTGGCGAGTATGCCTCTGGGTAAGGGTTATCGGGCGCATATCACCCCGGAGGGCCGTTCTTTCAAAGAGCGGTTGTCGAACCGGGCCGGCAATGTCGGCATATATCCCGTCCCCGGCGAACCGCTCAGGATCCCGTGTATTAAACCGTTCAGGCAGATCTCCATAGCTTATGACGGTAAAGCGATACTATGCTGCCAGGATTGGCAATTTTCTCAGGTAATGGGGGACCTCTCCGGTGAGACGCTTCTGGGTATATGGGCCGGCGAGAAGTATGTAAGGGTCAGGAACGGTCTATTGAACTCTGACCGGGCGAATAACGCTCTTTGCGCCCGGTGCGATTTCAGCGGGTTATGGTGATGGCAAAAAAAGACGGTGTCGATAATGTCCGGTTGATGCTGGGCCTGTGCCTTGTGCTCGGTTTAGCGCTCTCTCTATTTCTCTTCAGGCGCGATGCTTTCGTCTCAACGGATGGTTGTGCGTATGTTTTACTCGGAAAGAACCTCGCAAGCGGCCTCGGGTATACTTCATGGGGAGGCCCGCACCTGTGGTTCCCGCCGGGCTACCCTTTGGCGATAGGTGCTTTTTATCTCATCACGGGCGACCCGGAATTGGCCGCTCACGCGGTCTCCATTGTATCTTTCCTGATCTCCACGCTCTTACTCTTCAGGCTGTCCAGTATGGTGTATGGCCGGTCCGCGGCCCTGCTTGCGGTCATCCTTTTCATGGTGAATAGGTCCGTACTGGAAAATTCGCACGCGACCATGGCTCATTCCCTGGATATGGCCCTCGTGACCGCAGCCGCCTGTCTTGCCGCTACCATCATAAATAAGAATGGGCCGGCTTTCAGGTATTTTGTCCTGCTGGGCATCGTCCTGGCGGGGGCCAGCCTGAACCGTCCTGAAAACATAATTTTATCCGTAGCCGTTGTATCTTGCCTTCTTTTTCAGACAGGCGGCCGTCTCCTCAGGAGGCTGGCCGCCTTTTCCTGCCTGATATTGGCCTTCGGCATCACCGTATTTCCTTATGTCAATTTTATCCATAGGCATACCGGCGAATGGACCCTTACCGCTAAGGTCACAAATTTGCAGCATTATGAGTACCTCTATTCCAATGATCCCCTGGGCAGGGAGAAGATGACCAAAGCCCGCGTTTCCGACTTTGACCTTTTGAGATACATAAAGAAAGAGAAGGAGGCGCTCGCGGCGAGATATCTTCAGGGCGCGAAGCAGCTGCCCGGTGTCCTGAGCGGTATTCTGTTCGGAGCGCCCGGGTTTCTTTTAATATGCCTGGGATTGTTCTGGCAGAAGCTGGACAAGGACAAACTTAAGGTCCAGGTGCTGCTATTATCCTGCCTCTCTCCCCTGGTGATCGTACCTTTCGGCAATATGAGGGTGAGATATTTTTTGAGCGTCGTGCCGGTATTCATGGTATGGATGGGCAGGGGCCTGGAGAACGTTTATCTGCTTATGAAGGGGCGCCTCAAATGTCCCGTCAGGCAATCTGCGGCGGTCGTTTGCTGCGTTGTGGTACTGCTCGCCCTGCCTACGGCCAGGTTCTTATTTTTCGGCAAAAATACCGGCCTCGCGTATGAACATAAAGAGATGGGGTTATGGATGAAAGATAATATCGAGGGGATTGAGAGCAGGAAGATAGCTTCCAGGAAGCCCTGGGTCCCGTTCTATTCGGGCGGGGCGCGCGAGGGCATACCATTCAGCAAGGACGATAAGAGCCTGCCGTCATATTTAAGGAGCAGAGGCATCGATTACCTGATAATCGATGAAAGGTTCACCTCGGGTGTCCGTCCGCTTCTGCGTCCGCTTCTCGACGATGCCGGGAGACACGACGGGTTGAGCAGGGTGCACGTGATCAGGGAACCAAAGAAAATAGTCCTATATAAGGTAGAATGAGGTAAAATAATGGATAAAAGAAAGGTAAAGGAGATGATAGATGCATAAATTGGTAATTACGACATTGATGCTCGCAGGAAGCAATGTATTCATGACGTTCGCGTGGTATGGTCACCTGAAGAATTATAACCACAAACCCTGGATCGTAGCGGCCATCATAAGCTGGGGCATTGCGTTATTTGAGTACCTGATACAGGTCCCGGCCAACAGGATAGGCCATCAGGTTTTGAACCTGGGACAGCTTAAGATCCTCCAGGAGGTCATAACGCTCTCCATCTTTGTGCCTTTTTCGCTATTTTACATGAAGGAAGGCCTGAAACAGGATTATCTGTGGGCGGCGGTCTTCATAATGCTGGCGGCCTTCTTCATGTTCCGCGGATTATTCGTTAGTAATTAGCAGGGATAGCGCCCGGGAGAGACGATGCAACGCTGAAAGGCGGTTTAAATGGGCTGGAAAGAGCGCGTCAGGAAAGACCTGTACTGGCTGGGCGGTATTACGCTCGCCGCCATATGGTATATCTTCGCAGAAGGATGGCTGATCCTGATGGTCAGGATATTCGGCTTTTCGCTTTCGACGGTGATAGTCACGCTCATATTGATAATACTATCGTGGTTTGTGATCTACGTCGCATCGGGCGCCGGGAATATCGGCCGTTTCCGGGAATGGCTTAAGGAGAAAGAGGATAGCATTTCGCCCGGGGCTAAGACGGCTGTGGGCGGCGGCAAGGTATTGGCGGTGCTCAACACCGCTGTGTTCCTGGGGCCGATGGTCTCCGCGGTCCTCATGCTCATGCTGGGCACAGGGAGAAATAAGGCCTATCTCTATTCCGTCTTCTGCGCTTTTCTATGCGCGGTCGTATGGTGCGGATTTTACTCCGGGATATTCTGGGAGATACAGAGGATCTTCGCCGGGTCATAGGCGTATATATGAAAGCCAAATTCAAGCGTTCGGGCAGGTTCTATGTATATATCGTGGAATGCCGGGACGGGACGTATTATACGGGATATACCCCGGATATTGAAAATAGGATAAAGCTCCATAACGCGGGCAGGGGAGCCAAGTATACGCGGGACAGGCGGCCCGTGGAGCTGATATGGAAGAAAGAGTATAAACACTTTAAGAGGGCTTTCCTGGAAGAGAAAAGGATAAAAGGCCTGACTAGAGCGCAGAAAGAGGAACTGATGGGAAAACGTCTTAAGCGACGAAGGGGTCCCTCATTGTGATACCGATCGACACAGTCTTATTATGGGTTGCGGTATTGATCTTCGTGAGCGTCGTATCGAGTAAGCTCTCGGATCGATTCGCCATACCTGTACTATTGTTATTCTTAGGGATAGGGATGCTTGCCGGCTCGGAAGGGATAGGCAGGATCTATTTTGACAACGCGCAGCTGGCGAAATCCATCGGCGTCGTCGCCCTTATCTTTATCATCTTTTCCGGAGGTTTTGATACTAATTGGAAAGATACCAAATCGGTTGTTTGGCCAGGTGTCATACTTTCAACGCTCGGAGTTTTGCTGACCGCTGTTATAACCGGATGTTTTGCCATATATATACTGAAGTTCTCTTTTCTTCAAGGGATGCTTCTGGGATCCATCGTTTCTTCGACAGATGCCGCCGCAGTATTCAGCATTTTAAGGTCAAAACGAATAAGCCTGAAGAGCCCTTTAAAGGCGTTGCTTGAATTCGAATCGGGAAGTAACGATCCGATGGCTGTTTTTTTGACAGTCGGCTTTATCAGCATGCTGACAGTGAAAGGCATGGGCATTGCCGCATTGATCCCCAGATTCGTGATGGATATGGGGATAGGTGCTCTTGCAGGTTACTTAATGGCAAGATTTATTGTATTGCTCATTAACCGTCTGAAGCTGGAATATGAAGGGCTTTATCCGGTTATAATGATTTCGCTTGTTCTGCTTACGTATGCGATCGCCGTTTTTCTGAAGGGCAACGGGTTCCTCGCGGTCTATATCGCAGGTTTGATGCTGGGTCAGGCGGAGTTTCCAAATAAAAGAATGATCATGAAATTCCATGATGGGTTAGCGTGGCTTATGCAAATCGTTATGTTCGTGACGTTGGGCTTACTCGTTTTCCCTTCGCACATCGTCCCGTTAATGGGGGCAGGATCATTGCTTACGCTCCTTCTCATGGTGGTTGCTCGCCCTGTTAGTGTGTTACTATGCCTGTTGCCGTTTAAGATGAATATATGGAAAAAGGCACTGATATCCTGGGTTGGATTGAGGGGATCGGTGCCTATCATCCTGGCAACATTCCCTTTTATGGCAGGCATCCCGCAGGCAGACACCATTTTTAATGTCGTATTTTTTGTCGTATTTGCGTCTGTTCTGATCCAGGGGACATCCATACCGGTCGTTTCAAGGATATTAAGGCTGGATGTGCCGTTGGCCTACAGGAGACAATATCCGATCGAATTTGAAAAGACGGCGGCTATTGATGCGGAATTGACGGAAGCCATCGTCCCATACGATTCAGAAGCGGCAGGTAAGAGGATCGGCGAGTTAAACGTACCCGAAAAGTGCCTTATAATGCTTATTTCCCGGGAAGAAAAATTTATAATACCGTCCGGATCCGTGGTTATAGAGGGTGGCGATGTCCTGCTGGTGCTTGCAAATGCCGCGGATTTTTCTGCTTTTCAAAAAATACTGGCACGGCTTAAGAAAGCAGCTGACGTTTAAACGTCAGCTGCATTGTGGATAACTTCTATGATCCGGGTGATCGGAGAGAAATAAACGGGAGGATAGCAATGAAGCAATGGTATGAATCATTATTTGAAAATTACGCACAAAAATATGATAAAGAATGTTACGTTCAAGGGACACTCGGGGAATGCGATTTTATCGAACAGGAGTTAGGGCATAACAAAAATGTAAGAATACTTGATGTCGGATGCGGAACAGGCAGGCATTCGATCGAACTTACGAAAAGGGGATACAACGTTACCGGCGTTGACCTTTCCGGGAATCAGATAAAAAGGGCAAGGGAAAAGGCGCGGGAAGCAGGGGTGGCCATCGATTTCCAAATACAGGATGCGCGCGATCTTTCGTTCGACGGTGAATTCGATCTGGCGATCATGTTATGTGAAGGCGGATTCTCTCTTATGGAAACAGATGAGATGAATTTTGAGATACTAAGGAACGCCACAAAATCGCTGAAAGATAAAGGTATGTTCATTTTCACCACATTAAACGGGTTGTTCCCGCTGTTCCATTCGGTCAGTGAATTCTATAAGTCGGCGCAGAAAGAAAGCCAATCCCAGTGCAAGGAGTGCTCCTTTGATCTGATGACTTTCCGAGACCATAATACAACAGTTATTGAAGATGACTCCGGCAATAAAATAGAACTCAAAAGCAATGAGCGCTATTATGTGCCCAGTGAGATAAGGTGGCTTTTAAAGACGCTGGGATATAAAAGAATAGACATCTTTGGCGCAAAGCTTGGGGCGTATTCAAGAAACGACAAACTGGCCACTGACGATTTCGAAATGCTCGTTGTCGCGAAGAAGTAGCGGAACGTAAGATCAAAACTTTCGGATGGCCGTTGGTTACAGTATTACATACTGATCGTACATTTTCTGGACGACGTATATAATAGTGTTTAGTGCTTCAGATATAACGAGTTACGAGAATTGAAGGTAGGGGAACCGTACGTAAGTGAAAAATGTAGTTACTATACAACATTGGTAATTCACATGTTTGTATAGTAACTTTTTATTTGACAGAAGTTACCATACAATATACAATACTCTATAGTTTGTATGATAACTATTTATATGTAAATCCAACGAAGAGGGCGATATGGCGGCGATAAAAGGCGTGATGAGGGAAGAGCTTGCAAACTCTCTCCAGATGAAAAAAGACTACGAGAGAGAATTGGCAAAATTGCCCAAGGGGAGCCTTATAAAAAAGAAAATCAAGGGGCATGAATATTATTACCTCTTAGTGCGTGAAGCCGGCAAGGTAAAGATGAAATATAAAGGCAAGGTATCTGATGATGTCATACAGAAATACAAGGAGGTTAAGGAGTACAGGGCAAAATATAGAAAGTTATTATCTCAAGTAAAGAAGCAGATCAGATTCTTAAAAGGAGCTTTACGTGGAAAAGAAGCAGTATGAATTATGCCTTGCAGTTTTGCGTCGCTTGCGTGATGCCAGCGTGCTGGATGGCATGATAATGATTGGCAGCTGGTGTATCCCTTTCTATGAGGGGTATTTTGCAGAAGTTAAATATCGTAAAACAATCAGAACAAGGGATGTGGATTTTTTAATCCCGTCTCCCAGTAGTTTCAAAAAAGATGTTAATTTGCCGGAATTGCTTAAAGATCTCGGCTTTGTAACCGGATATAAAGGATCTAAGGGTTACATAAAGTTAGAGCATCCGGAACTGATGGTGGAGTTTTTAGTGCCGGAAAGAGGTAAGGGAACGGATGCTCCAATTCAAATACCGCGTTTGGGTATAAATGCAACTGCCTTACGGTATCTTCATTTCTTGTCTGATAATACTATAAAGGTTAAGGTTGACGATTTCTATCTTACCTTGCCGCATCCCGCCAATTTTGCACTTCATAAGTTGATTATTTTTCAACGCAGACTCAAAGAAGAGAAAGCAGATAAAGATAGAAGCGCCGCTATAGAGATATTAAACGCTTTGGCTTCTAAAGGAGATGCTGATTTAGTCAAAGAGGTTTTTGATTCAATGCCGCATAAATGGCAGATGAAAATTATGAATGCCTTGGCGGAAGCCATGGCAATAGATATACAGAAGATGCTGCAAGTATAAACATACCATCAGGCTATTCCCAATTAAGATGGCGTCTAGGATTAAGAAGGAGTCGGACGTAATTGAAAAGTAGCTTATGTTAGTTGATAAATATTATGCCTAAAAAAAATAGAATTTCAAAAACCTTGAATCGCAAATTAAAAGATTTAGAAGCGCATCTGCATTTTTTAAAAGAATCTTTAGCAAAGTTAGCGACTGGCGATAATGCCTATATTAAATCTTTGGCAGCGGAATTAAGGGTTTTGGTTTGCGAGTCAAGCAGAACAGAAGGATTATTATGGAGATTGATAGATGAAATGCATTTATCCGATGATGTACATGTTCATCTTGCTGGCAATGTAGATCATAATCACTCTCTTAGCAAAGGGCTGGATTTTTTATTCATTCCTATATTTCGTGCTGGGTATGGTGACCCAAAGCTTCCTTCAGCACAATATTCTTTAAAAATGATTATTAAAGAATGCGAAGCTATTGTGGTTGCCGGAGAGGGACATAGTCACGAAAAGCTGATTCGTAATGTAGCTGAACAAATGGGATCTGCCCATGAAGATGATGGTGTAGAGCCACATTTAGTCGAACTCGAAGGGACTGTTATATCTAATCAAGTGGCTCTCGATATGGTTTTAATGTCCGAAGCCGATCTCGTATTAGAAATAGGTGAGAGAGTGCTTGCTATGGCAAAGCAAAATATCGGATTCGAAAGAACAAGCCGTCCAAGGGTAGTAATGCCGGATCTTAAAATTAAATATGATTCAGATGCGAAACATATGGATTTTGAGGGCAATGATAACGCTTTACCTTCAGAGGGATCAATAGTTTTTCAAATCAATCACCCTCATCCAGATTGGTGCACCAACAAAGATGTTTACGACTTTGGATTATTGAAAAAAGGACCTTTGTCTATTCATTTAATTAAACATTCAGATAAATCTATGGAAATATCAATAGATGGTCTTGCAGGGGCTGTTATTACAACTAGAAAATTAATACCGACAGGTACGAGACCAGGAGTAATGGTTGCTTTTACATGGAAAACAGGTGAGATTGTGTTTTATTTAAATGGTGAGTATGTAGATACTATTCAATATCAAAAACATGATTAATAATATGAGTTATATTCCTCAAGCATGGTCTAATTCATATAACTTATTGAAACCATATGACTAAGCCTAGTGTGTACATAAAAACCTTCGGTTGTCAGATATGAAAAATATGGTGAAGGTAACGCAGACGTCTAAACGGCCCAAAATTCTCTCGCCACTGACAACCAAAAGTTCAAGACATGAAAAGAATAGTAAAGTCAGTGCCGGCTTCTAAGCGGCGGTCCAATTTCTCGTCGGTGTCAACTCCGAATCCTAAACGGCCCAAAATTCTCTCGCCACTAACGGAGCCGAATTTTAAAACGTGTCCAAAAAATCTGTCGCTCCTTCGGGAGCTCCACATTTTTTGGACTAAAATTCGGCATGACAACCAAAAGTTCAGGCCATGAAAAGAATATACATTAGAACTTTTGGTTGTCAAATGAACATCCGCGACTCGGAGTTCGTGGCGGGACTGCTGCTTGAGGACGGGTTCGCGTTTGCCGATTCTATGGATAAGGCGGACGTCATCCTCTTCAATTCCTGCTCGGTGAGGAAGCATGCCGAAGACCGTTTATTCAGCAATATCGCGGACCTGAAGAAGCTGAAGAAGAGAAGGCCGGATATCGTCATAGGGCTCATCGGCTGTACCGCCCAGAAGTATATGGAGAAGGCGCTTGAAAGGAGCGCTCTCATCGATCTCGTATGCGGCCCGGGCAACGAATGGGAACTGCCGCATATCATAAGGGGGGTGCTCGATGACAGGTGCACGATAATAGCGGCCGATAAGGTGAATACGGCGAGGCCGGAGCTCTTTCCCGGCTACCGGGAGCACAGGTTCAAATCCTATGTATCGATAATGGAAGGGTGCGATAACTATTGTTCGTACTGCATAGTCCCGTACGTCAGGGGGCGCGAGCGTTCACGGGAAGAGAAGTCGATATTAAGAGAGGTCAGGGTGCTGGCGGATGCCGGGTGTAAGGAGATAACGCTCTTGGGGCAGAATGTGAATTCGTACAAAAGTCCACGGTCCACGGTCCACGGTCCACGGTCAGGATGCGGTTTTGTACGGTTGCTCGAAGAGTTGAATAAGGTGGAAGGTATCGAGAGGATACGGTTCATGACGAGCCATCCGAAGGACGCGTCGGTTAAACTATTTGAGGCGATGCGTGGCCTCGATAAGGTATGCGAGCACCTGCACCTTCCGCTCCAATCCGGCTCCGACAGGGTACTGCGGGCCATGAACAGGAGATACACCGCCAAAAGGTATGCCGGGCTGATAGACGAATATAGGCGGCTCGTCCCGGGAGGTAGCGTTACCACAGATATCATAGTCGGATTCCCTTCTGAAACGGAGAGAGATTTTAAAAAGACGGTCTCCATGGTGAAGGGGATAGGTTTCGACGGCGCGTACATCTTCAAGTACTCCCCCCGTCCGCCCGCAAGATCGGCGGGGCTGAAAGACGATGTGCCTCTGGAGACGAAGGCGAGGCGGCTCCAGGAGCTCCTGGGCCTGCAGTGTGAAATATCGGCCTTGCGCAATGCCCCGCTTGATGGTAAAGTAGTCGAGGTGTTGGTGGACGGCGAGAGCGATAAGTCGGCTCAATTCCTTGCCGGCAGGACAAGGACCAACAAGGTTGTCGTTTTCAAGGGTAAGGGGCCTCTTGTCGGCAAGCTGGTGGATGTCAGGATAGAGGTGACGGCACCTCACACGTTGAAAGGGAGATTGGCGGAATGAAAAAGGATCAAGGACGTTTTATCTTTTATGCCATCCTTCTTGCGTTTGTGACGGGTTTCGCGATCCGAGCATATGCAAGCGAGCCGAGCATCACAAGGGCAGAGAAGTTCTTTCTCGAGGGGAGATACGACAGGACGATCTCCGAGCTCGATATGCTGATAGATTCGAGGTCATCCTCGAGGAGCGAGGCCTACTACCTTAAAGGGTTGGCCCTTCTAAAGCTGAAGAGGTTCGGCGAAGCGAGGGAAAATTTTTTCAAGGTCACATCGCGGTTCATGAGCTCGCGGAATGTCTTCGATGCCTATCTAGGCATAGGAGATTCTTATTTCCTCGAGGGTAATACCGAAGCGGCCGTGCAGGCCTATAAAGATATACTTAAGAAGTACCCGGGAGATAAGAATATATCGATCGTCAAAGGCCGCCTGGAAGATTGTTACAGGGCCGCCCCGCAGATCGCGGGTAATACCCCTCCGGCCGTTAAGGCGGTCTCATCCTCCGGTGTGGAGAACCGTTTTTCTGTACAGGTCGGATCTTTTAAAAAGAGGACGAACGCCGTACGGCTGGCGGATAAGCTTAAGGCAAAAGGGTATGACAGTTATGTGGAGACCTCTGCCGACCCGTCATCCACCTTCTACAGGGTCAAGGTCGGGAGGTACGTATCCGGCGGCGAAGCGAAGTCGGCCGCATCCAGGCTGAAAGGCCTCGGTTACCCCACGAAGATCTGCACAGATGAATTGTGCCGGTAAGAAACCCACCGTAATTTTTATCGTAGGCCCCACCGCCTCAGGCAAGACCGTCCTCTCAATAAAGCTGGCAGCGCATATTCGCGGTGAGATCATATCCTGTGACTCCATGCAGGTCTACCGCGGCATGGAGATATTGAGCCAGGCGCCGGCCGTTCCCGAGAGGCGGCGAGTGGCTCATCATCTGGTCGGGTTCCTCTCTCCGGAGAAGGAATGGAGTGCCGCGCTCTTCAGGACTAAGGCGCGCCGCCTCATAGCATCCGCTGTACGGCGCCGCAGGGTCCCCATAGTAGCGGGAGGCAGCGGCCTCTACGTAAAGGCGCTCATAGACGGCCTCTTCCCGTCCCCGGAAGCGGACCCCGCTTTCAGGAAAAGGATGAATGCGGCCGTCCTGAAATACGGGAGCGGAAAATTACACGCCGAGCTCTCCGGTATAGATCCGGACGCCGCCGCGCGGATACACCCGAATGACGCAAGGCGCATAATAAGGGCCCTGGAGGTTTACCGATCCACCGGGAAGACGATGACCGAGATGAAGGCGCGTACGATGGGGTTGGGCGATAAATATCGTATAAAGATATTCGGCCTGACGATGCCGCGGGCGAAGCTGTACGCGCGCATAAATGCGCGCGTCGAAAAGATCCTTGCAGACGGGGCGGTATGGGAGGTCGAGAGGCTCCGGGATAAGGACCTGAGCAAAACGGCTAAGGCGATCCTCGGCCTGAAAGAGATAACGGCCTTCATAGACGGCGAATATGATCTCGACACGGCCGGGGAGCTCCTCGGCAGGAATACGCGCCATTTCGCCAAACGTCAACTCTCCTGGTTCAGGGCCGACCGGCGGATCAGGTGGTTCGATGTGAGCCGGACGCCCGAACGTGTAATTGTGAGGAAGATAATAAAAGAGATAAAGTCACCCGTAAAAGCTTCTACCGGTGACCTGGTGACTTTGTGACCTGGTGACATGATTTATGGAACGCGCGATAACGATAACCGTTGATCTTGGAGGGCGTGACGGATGGACCGCGGAAGAGCGCTCCGCCGAACTGAAGGAGCTTGCCTCGTCCGCCGGGGCCAGGGTCATAAGGGAAGAGATAGTCCGCCGGCACGAGCCGTCGCCCTCGCATTTCATAGGCACCGGCAAGGCGGAGGAGATCGCGGACAGGTGCGCGGATGAAGGCATAGATCTGGTGATCTTCAATAATGACCTTACGGGAAGCCAGCAGAAGAACCTTGAAGAGGCCATCGGGGTAAAGACGATAGACCGTACACAGCTCATCCTGGACATATTCGCCCGGCGCGCCCATTCTAACGAAGGGAAGATCCAGGTCGAGCTGGCCCAGCTTCTATACCTGCTCCCGCGGCTTACAGGGAAGGGCATATACCTGTCGCGCCTGGGAGGCGGGATAGGGACGAGAGGTCCCGGCGAACAGAAGCTCGAGATCGACAGGCGGAGGATATGGACGAGGATAACTAAACTTAAGAAGGACCTCGAGGACCTGAGCAGGCGGCGCGCCATGATGCGTAAGAATAGGGGCCGTTTTTCGATCCTGACCATCGCTATAATAGGATATACCAATGTCGGCAAGTCGACGCTCCTCAATGCCCTCACCGATTCGGATGTCATCGTGCAGGACAAGCTCTTCTCTACGCTCGACCCTACGGTGCGCAAGTTCGTCCTGCCTAACAGACAGAGGGTCCTCTTTGTAGACACGGTAGGTTTTCTCGACCGCCTTCCTCATCACCTCATAGAGGCATTCAAGGCGACGCTGGAGGAGGTCATAGAGGCGGACATACTTCTCCATATCATAGATATAAGCCACCCGAAGGCCGCCGAACAGGCCAGCGCCGTATATAAGGTGCTGGAAGAGATCGGCGCCCACGATAAGCCGGTCATGACGGTCCTCAACAAGATCGACAAGGTAGAGAACGAAGTCGTCATAGAGAAGGCGCGTTCTTATTTTAACGATCCTGTCGTCGCCTCGGCACTGCAGAGGAAAGGGTTCGATGAGCTTGTGGGGCGGATAATGGTCCATGCGCGCGCATTGACGGCCCCCGTCAAAGTGACAATACCCGCCTCCGACGCCAGAAGATTGAACCTAATCTACGAGAACGGCCTCGTCACCCGCAAGGAGTATAAGGGCGACAGTGTCTACATCGAGGCCGAACTCCCTCTCCGTGTCAAAGAGATGCTCGAAAGGAAGGATTAAATTTTTCGTCTCCACCCCTCAGGCGTTTACTTTTGTGCCCGCCTTCCGCTTGTCGCAAATTTGGATTAGGCATCCAAATTTGCTGTCCCAAAATTTTGATGGCCGATGAACCTGGTTACAAGGAAAGCGATTGTCCAGTTTCATCGTCCGTTCTGTATCGCCCCAAGGTACCCCGAACAATCTGAAAGATTGTTCGGGACCAGTCCTGCTAAATTCTTTGAATTTAGCAGGGTCAAAATTTTGAAGAGTCGCTCCAGGCGGGCACGAAAAGTTCCGCCTGCGCC
>JBAZKM010000013.1 GCA_041650805.1 Candidatus Omnitrophota bacterium
ATCTATAGCACCATAACCGACCTTGAGGCAGGCACCAACCTCGTAGTCCATATCGTATACACCTATGACGGGGCAGGGAACACCCTGACGAAGACGATCTATGACAACTCCGGCACGACGAAGAACACCAAGTACGAAAAGTACACCTTCAATGCCGCAGGCGTGTTGCAGGAGAAGATATTCTACTTCGACGGTGTAACTATCGCCCCCGGCATCACAGAGACCGGCACCCCTGACTCGAAATGGCATAAGTCGAGTAACTTTAACGGTCTTGGCCAGCCGCAGGACGACCTGATCTATAGCTCGATCACAGACCTCGAGGGTAATCTTAACCTCGTAGCCCACATCGTCTACACCTATGACGGATCGGGTAACATCCTGACGAAGTCGATCTACGATAACTCCGGCACGACCAAGAACAATAAGTACGAAAAGTACACCTTTAACGCCGCAGGGACGCTCCTTGAGAAGATATTCTACTTCGACGGTCTCACCATAGCCCCCGGAGTGACCGAGACCGGCACCTCAGACAATAAGTGGCACAAGTCGAGCTCCTTCATAACCACGACAGGCGGCCTCAAGAACCAGGACGACCTGATCTATAGCACCATAACCGACCTTGAGGCAGGCACCAACCTCGTAGTCCATATCGTATACACCTATGACGGGGCAGGGAACACCCTGACGAAGAC
This sequence comes from Candidatus Omnitrophota bacterium, assembly GCA_041650805.1. Classification (NCBI taxonomy): domain Bacteria; kingdom Pseudomonadati; phylum Candidatus Omnitrophota; species Candidatus Omnitrophota bacterium. The sequence goes on from JBAZKM010000013.1 coordinate 693, forward strand.
GATCTATGACAACTCCGGCACGACGAAGAACACCAAGTACGAAAAGTACACCTTCAATGCCGCAGGCGTGTTGCAGGAGAAGATATTCTACTTCGACGGTGTAACTATCGCCCCCGGCATCACAGAGACCGGCACCCCTGACTCGAAATGGCATAAGTCCAGTAACTTCACTGCCGCATGGCAGCCGCAGGACGACCTGATATATAACACCCTTGCGGACCTTGAGGCCGGCACCAACCTGGTAAACCACATAACGTATACCTACTATGCGTCAGAAATGATGGAATCAAAGACGCTCGCCACGCAGGATTCCGGCGGTAATATCTACTATCACTATCTTAACGAGGATTGGAACTCCCAGGGGTTAGGGAGGACAGACAGGACGAAACGCCAGAGCGCGGATTCGGACGGATGCCTCTCTTATGCTTATACATATTGGGACGATGCGGACGGACGGTTGCAGACCAAATCGGGCTATACCGACAATAACTGGTCTACCCTGAAGGCCGCGTATACATATTACAATAACGGCACGAACCGCATGGCGGAAAAGGAACTCACCTCGGCGGATGGCTCCGGTAATATCGACTACAAATATTACGATGAGGCATACTACGGTACGGATGATCCCGCGACGACCGCTGATGAACGTTACGGCCGGCTGAGGGAGAAGACGCTTAATACGGCGGAGTCGAACGGTACGAAGAAATATGTGTATCTGTCATACTGGTCCGGAAGCGATAGAGCCGCCGTGACAGAGGCCTATAACGCCTCCGACGCGCTCATCGAAAAATACGAGCAGTGGTTCGAGACATCCGGCTCATACCGCATCGAGGGTTTTAAAAAGTATAACAGCAGCGATACACAGGTGCAGACCGTATGGTGGTTCTACCAGTACTTTGATAATGATAACAACCCGGATAACGGCCGCGGCGACGGTATCTATCTGAAGATCGGAGTTAATATATTCCACGTGTACAATCCGCGTATGACTCATGATATAGCCAGCGGGAAATGGTTCGTGAGCCAGCTCGCAGATATTAATAACCCCTGGGGCAGCCCCATCGTTGAATATCAATATACGACCTCAGCGCCGGTCCTGTACCTGGATGCGGCGTGTACCCAGGTGCTGTCGTATTCCGAGACGACGGGGGTCTTCGGGACGCCGCTCCCTGCGGAACTGCCTTATGCAGAGCCGCTTGCCATGACGATGGCATTGACCATGTCAGCGCCGCTTGGGGAGACGGAGACGACGACAATTACGGATCCGGAAGTCGACGCCCGCCTCGGCATAGAGGGCCAGCTGGCGCAGACGTATACGGGATCGCAGGATGCGGGGTATACCATGAGCCCGGCAATGGTCGATACCACCAAGACCAAGGATCTCACGACACAGCTGAATTAAAAAAGAGCTTTGCACGATAGGGTATATTATATGAGCATATAATATACCCTATCTTTTTAATATTTTGACAATCCGTCGATAAAGAGGTATACTTTTTACGACATAACAGAGGGAGGGGTAAATAGTTATGAAAAATCGCAGCATCATGATAGCGGCAACGGCCATATTTATCTCTTTATCGTTCGTCGATAAGGTCTTCGCCGGAGCATGGACGGTCCCTAAACATAAGGTGTGGGGGGAATACTACATGAAATGGGACTACGCGAAACGCGAGTTTACGCATGAAGGGAAGCTGAAGCCCCTCACCGCCAACGCCAGGACGTGGGAGTTCGTTCAGGAACCGAAATTGGAGTTCGGCGTCACCGATTGGCTGACGGCGCTCACTTACATGGAATATAAGGAGTCGCATTATAAACAGGATAGTAAGGACAGGCCATGGGCGGGGCTTACCGATTTCGCCCGGAAGAACCATGGTATAACCAGTATAAAAGTGGGCGGTCGTCTCCGTTTTATAGATAAACCTCTTGTTGTCAGCACGCAGACGAAGGTCTTTATCTACCCGGGGTACGGCAATTATCACGGTGACGATCCGGCATTCACGAACCAGCCCTCGATCGGCCGCGGTGATGATGCGGTGGAACAGCGTATCCTTATAGGGAAGTCGTTCGACCTGCCTTTGCCTCTTCCGTGGAACGCAGAGCCAAAGGTCCCATGCTACCTCGGCGCGGAGACCGGCTACCGCTGGAGGACGCGCCATGTCTGTAACGATATACCGTATTTTGTAGAGGGAGGCCTCCATCCTGTGCAATGGCTTCTTCTGAAGGGGGAAGTGGACGGTTACCAGTGTCATCCCGGCACAGGCAGTATCAAGGAGAGTTACGGCATAGTCAGGGTCGGCGGTGTATGGAAGGTATTCGGCGGTGACAGCATAAAGCGCGAAGGCGGTAAACTCTTCAACATCGAATTCCAGTACGGTATGACGCTCTGGGGCAAGAATACGACCGTCTTCCAGGAGTGGATACTGAAGGTCGACACGCAGTTCTAAAGAGGAGAGGTGTTATTTTTATGTGGACGTTAAAGATAAGGATGTATCTCTTGGTCGCGGTCCTATTCGCAATAGTATACGCCGTCGTGTCGATGGTGGGTTATCACCTGGGTGTTACCAATTTTTACTTCTACCTGGTCCTGTCGCTGGTCATGATGCTGGTCCAGTATATGATAGGGCCGAAGATCGTCGAATGGTCTATGCGCGTGAAGTATGTAAAAGAGAGCGAATACCCGGAACTTCACAGTATGGTGAGGGGGCTCGCCGGCGCGGCCGGTATCCCGGCACCGAGGATCGGCATAGCCCAGATGGCGCTTCCGAACGCATTCGCTTTCGGTAGGTCTCTGAAGGACGGCAGGATATGCGTTACGGAAGGCATAATAGGGCTCCTGAACAAAGAAGAGCTGAGGGCTGTCCTGGGCCACGAGATGAGCCATCTCAAGAACAGGGATGTCCTGACGATAACCATCCTGTCGGTCATCCCGATGATACTGTACAGGATAGCCTGGCAGTTCCTTTTCTACGGCGACAGGCGCGACCGCGGCCAGTCCTCGGCGGCCGTCGTGGGGCTCATAGCGTTCGCGTTCTATTTCCTTACCAATCTTCTGGTGCTATATGCCTCCAGGATACGTGAATATTTCGCGGATAAGGGATCGGTCGACCTGGGGAACAGCCCTTCATGGCTTGCCTCCGCTCTATATAAGCTCGTCTACGGCTCCGCCAGGATGCCGAGAGAGGCGATAAAGGACGCGGAGGGGCTGAAGGCGTTCTTCGCAAACGACCCTTCGCGGGCGCTCAAGGAGTTCAAGGACCTGCGCGAGCTGGACCTGGATAAGAGCGGCACCATATCCGTCAACGAGCTGGAGATGCTGCGGTCAAAGAACGTAAAGATGCACTTCGGCGATACTCTCTTCGAACTCCTGAGCACTCATCCGAATATGCTTAAGAGGATAAAGCGTCTCAGCGAACTCCAGGGCTCTTAGAGCAAAAATACGGGATAGATAATTGAAATTCGATTTTGACGCAACGGGTGCAGGAAGCCTTCCATTCAAAGACGCGCAGGAAGCTTGCCGGGTCGTATTCGATAATTTTAAGACCATCCCTTTCTGGCCGCAGCTCCCAAGGAGGACCTTTCTGGAGCATATGTATGTCCAGTTCTCCGAGCGCCTTCCCGGGGCTGTGGTGGACGAAGCCGCAAAGACGATCCATATAGATACGAACAAGGTCGCGGGGGAGATCGAGCAGGTATATGAGAAGTATCTCGACGGGGATATTGATTTCTTCAGGATATCGGAAGACCGTGCGCAGGGCCTGTACCGTTTCCTGGAATCGTTAGACGGCGGCAAGAACGATATAAAATTCGTAAAGGGACACGTAACCGGCCCCATAAGCTTCGCCCTTTTTTTGACAGACCAGAATAAGAAATCGGTGATATACGATAAGGACCTGTTCGAGGTGCTCTCCAAGCTCCTCGTGATGAAGACGCGGTGGCAGATAAAGAAGCTTAAAGAAAAATTCCCGCGCGTCATCATATTCATTGATGAACCGTATCTGGTCTCCATAGGGTCGAGTTTTGTAAACGTCAATATGGAAGACGCCGGCAGGAAACTCGACGAGCTGATAGGGGCGGTAAAAGAGGCGGGGGCGTTATGCGGCGTACATTGCTGCGGGAATACCGACTGGTCATATCTCCTCAAGAGGGGGATTGACATATTGAATTTCGACACGTATAATTTCATGAAAGAATTTTTATTGTACACCTCCGATATAAAAAATTTCTTAGCGGGCGGAGGGACGATCGCCTGGGGTATAATACCGACTTCGGACGGTATCGACAGGGAGACGAAGAAGAGCCTTGTGGATAGGCTGAAAGATGATATGGCGCTGCTTGCCGCAAAGGGAGTGGAGAGAGACGCCTTAAGCTCTATCGTCACTCCCAGTTGCGGTCTCGGAGTCCTGGATGAAGACCGGGCCAGGAGGATAGTGGAGCTGGTGAGGAAGGTATCGAACGAATTGGGGTGAGCGGTCATGGATGATAAAGATATAATGATGACACCGTCTGAGACAAAGCCGGCCGGGAACTTCGCAGGGATCGACGGAGAGTACGGCAGTTTCAAGAAGGCCAAGGCGGTTATCGTACAGGTGCCGTACGACAGGACGGTTACTTACATCAAGGGCACGAAAGACGGGCCCGCCGCCATAATAAGCGCCTCTCAATATATGGAACTCTTCGACGATGAACTTAATCAGGAGACGTTCAGGATCGGTATAAATACAATGAGCCCGCTGGAGGTGGAGAGCCTTGCCCCGGAGGCCGTGATAGAAAAGGTATATCTGACGACCCAGGAGCTTCTGAAGGCCGGCAAATTTCCGGTGATATTGGGGGGAGAGCATTCGATATCCAGCGGAGCCGTAAAGGCGATGAAAGAGGCATATCCCAATATTTCGGTCCTTCATCTCGACGCGCATTATGATATGAGGGACGAATTAAAAGGCTCTAAGTTCAACCACGGCTGTATCGCACGCAGGATCTCCGAGATATGTCCTATCGTGCAGGCGGGGGTGCGCAGCCTATCCAAGGAAGAGAAGGATTTCCTGACCGGCCAGACGGCCAGCGGCAGGGTGAAGACGTTCGATGTATATGACATACTCGATACGCCGATGTGGAAAGACAGGGTGTCCGGCAGCCTCACCGAGAACGTCTATATCACCATAGACCTGGACGTCTTCGATCCCTCGCTCATGCCGGCCGTGGGGACGCCGGAGCCGGGCGGTATAGGTTGGTATGAGATGCTTGATCTTTTACGCGAGATATCGAAAGACAAGAAGATAGCCGGTTTCGATGTGGTGGAGCTTTGCCCGATAAGCGGTCAGGTCGCGTCCGATTTCCTCGCGGCGAAGCTCATCTACAGGATCCTGGGCTACATATTCTCCAATAAGAAATGAACGAAGGATATATATGATACTCGTCCCGCGAAAAAACCTGCTCGTCCCGAAGAAGATGTTCTTCACAAAAGGGGTGGGTACGCATAAGATGGAGTTGAGGAGTTTCGAGGCGGCGTTGCGCGATGCCGGCATAGAGAAATGTAACCTCGTCCATGTCTCCAGCATATTCCCCCCGGAATGCAGGATGATATCGAAGAACGAGGGGCTGAAGGAACTCTACCCCGGCATGATCACCTTTACGGTATTGTCACGGTGTTCTTCCAATGAGCCGCACCGTCTCATCGCGGCGAGCATCGGGTGCGCCGTCCCGGCCGACGCCCACGCTTACGGATATCTCAGCGAGCATCATGCCTTCGGACAGAACGAAAAAGTGGCCGGGGACTTCGCGGAAGACCTGGCCGTTGAAATGCTCGCGTCCACCCTCGGCCTTGAATTCGACGAAGACAAGTCGTGGGATGAGAACAAGGAGATATACCACCTGAGCGATAAGATAGTCCGCACATCCAACACGACGCAGTCGGCCGTCATAGGGCCGGAAGGGAATTACTCCACCGTCGTCGCCGCCGCCGTCCTCATCTTTTAACCCGTCCTTATTTTACATTTAAAAATAGCCCTATCTCTGTTATAATATCTGTTATATGAGAACGATCCGCCTGCCTTTTGCCGTCGGAAGACCTATCCTTGCCTGCGGCGCTGACCTCAAGGGGGCATTTGCCCTGGCGAAGGGAAGGGAGGCGTTTCTGTATGAGGGTTTCGGCGACCTTGGAGATGCGGACAACCTGGCTCGATACGAAAAGTCGATCAAAAAGGCGGTAAAGGATGCTAAAATAAGACCTGTTATTATAGCATGTGATCTGCATCCGGGTTATTATTCTACCCGTTTTGCTGAGGACTCCCAGCTCCAAGCTCCCAACTCCATGCTCTGTAAGATACAGCACCACGAAGCGCATATCGCAAGCGCCATAGTCGACAACGGAATAAAAGGTAAGGTCATAGGCGTAGCGTTAGACGGCACGGGGTTCGGCACCGACGGGAAGATATGGGGAGGGGAGTTCTTCACCGGCGATCCGGAAAAGTTTGAAAGGGCTGCTCATTTTGCGTATCTACCCATGCCGGGCGGAGAGCTTGCGATACGGGAGCCGTGGCGCATGGCGGCCGTTTATCTGTACCGCGCATTCGGGGATGCCTTTCTGGATATTAAGATCGACCTGGTTGAAAAGATAGATAAGAAGCGATGGGGCGCGCTTGCCGCCGCCGTAAAGAGAGGCATAAACGCGCCTTTGACCTCAAGCGCCGGGCGCCTCTTTGACGCAGCAGCGAGTATAACGCTGGGGAAGAAAGAGGCACATTACGAGGCAGAGCTGCCGGTAAAGTTCGAGATGCTTGCGGATGGGGCCTGCTCCGACCGGTATGATCTTGAGGTCGGTAAAGGAGACGGTATCCCGGAAGTCGATTTTCGCCTTACCATCCGCGGGATCGTAAAGGATCTGGCGAAGAAGAGAGACAGCGGGACGATATCGGCAAAATTTCATAATACGGTTGCGGCGGCTATAACCGATATATGCGCGAGGTTACGCAAGAAGACAGGTATAAGAGAGGCAGTCCTGAGCGGCGGTGTATTCCAGAATAAGTATCTTATTGGCCGCGTCTCCGCGTCTCTTAAGGGCAAAGGTTTTAAAGTCCATACCCATTCGAATTTTCTTACCAACGATACGGGTATCGCGATAGGGCAACTGGCTATAGCAAATGCGAGAGTACTATGTGTTTAGGCATCCCGATGAAAGTGGTCAGGATAGACGGCGATGACGGTGTGGTCGAAACCGGCGGGCTCAGGCGTAAAGCTAATCTCTCCCTGATAAAAGGCCTGAAGGCGGGGGATTACGTCATACTGCATGCCGGTTTTGCGATCGAGAAGCTCAAGACCGGTGAGGCCAAAAAGACGCTCAAGCTGCTCCGGAGCATATGAAATACGTCGATGAGTTCAGGGACGGAAAGCTGATATACGCCATCGCACGGAAGATACGCGGTACGGTGGACCGCAACCGGACATACAGGTTCATGGACGTATGCGGGACGCATACCATGAATATCTTCAGGTTCGGTCTAAGAGAGATCCTGCCCAGTAATATAGAGCTCATATCAGGGCCCGGTTGCCCCGTGTGTGTTACACCTAACTCTTTTTTAGACAGTGCGATCGCTCTTGCGAAGATGAAGGGCGCTGTCGTAACGACGTTCGGTGATATGTTAAGGGTCCCCGGGTCATATTCCACGCTGGAAAAGGAGAGGGCAAAAGGATGCTCTGTCAGGGTGGTCTATTCCAGCACCGATTCCCTCGATATCGCCAGACGGAATCCGGGAAAAGAGATCATCTTTTTAGGAGTGGGTTTTGAGACGACCATCCCGACGGTAGCGGTATCGATACTGGACGCGAAGAGATACGGGGTGAAGAATTACTCCGTCCTTTGCGGGCACAAGACGATGCCGGAGGCCTTACGTGAGCTCGTCAGCGATCCGTCCGTAGCGATAGACGGGTTCATCCTGCCGGGGCATGTGAGCGCCATAATAGGGCCGTCGCCGTACGGTTTTCTGCACCGGAAGTACAAGAAGCGGTGTGTTATAACCGGATTTGAGCCGCTCGATATACTGCAGGCGATACTTATGCTGGTATCGCAAAGGACCCCAGGTTTGGATATACAGTACACCAGGGCCATCGGCAGGGACGGGAACAGGGTCGCCAGAAAAATGATCGCGGAGGTCTTTAAGAAGACAGATTCGGCATGGCGCGGTATCGGGACCGTAAGGAATAGCGGGCTTGCGATACGGGAACGTTTTGCCGGGTGGGATGCGGGGAAAAAGTTCGACATAAAGATAAGGCCGGTAAGAGAGAATAAGGCCTGTTTATGCGGAGATGTCCTTAAAGGAACAAAGACGCCTCACGAGTGTCGATTGTTCGGCAGGGTCTGCACCCCCGAGACGCCGGTAGGCTCTTGCATGGTCTCGAGCGAAGGAACATGCGCGGCGTATTTTAAATACAGGGTATAGGGTTTAGGGTATTGGGTATAGGGAAAAGATGAAAAAAGAAAAAAGCGAAAAGATAATGCTGGCGCATGGGAGCGGGGGAAAACTGATGCATCAGCTGATAGATTCTCTCTTCATCAAAGAGCTCGATAATGATATCCTGCGGGAGAAGATGGATTCCGCGGTAGTTGCTATCGGCGGTAAAGAGATCGCTTTCACCACCGATTCATATGTAGTGGACCCTATCTTCTTTCCCGGAGGAGATATAGGCAGCCTGGCAGTCTACGGCACGGTGAACGACCTCTCCGTATGCGGCGCGCGGCCGCTCTTCATCTCTCTTTCTCTTATTATCGAAGAGGGGTTGGACAGATGCGCGCTGGAAAACGTAACACATTCCATAAAGACCGCTGCCCGGATCGCGGGCGTCCGGATAGTGACGGGAGATACGAAAGTGGTGGAGAGGGGGTCATGTGACAGACTTTTTATCAATACCAGCGGTATAGGAGAAATATATTATAAAGGACTGTCGGCCGGCTCCATAAGGCCCGGAGATCTCGTGCTTGTGACCGGCCCTGTAGGGGATCACGCCATAGCTATCCTGTCGAAGAGGGAAGGGATGGAATTCGGCTCGAGCGTAAAAAGCGACTCGGCCCCGCTGAACGGCCTTATACGAAAATTGTTGAAGGTATCATCAAATGTCAGGTTTATGAGGGATCCCACGCGGGGCGGTCTTGCCACCACGTTGAATGAAATATCAAACGGGCGCCCGTTCGGTATCGTGCTGGATGAAAAGGCCCTGCCTGTACGCGAAGCGACGAGAGAAGCATGCGAACTTCTGGGATTTGACCCCCTGTACCTGGCCTGCGAAGGGCGCGCGGTTTTGGTGATCTCCGGGACCGACGCAGCGGGGGCATTGAGCGTGATCAGGAGAGATACCCTGGGAAGGGGTGCCGCGATCATAGGCAGGATCGTCGGAGAGCATAAAGGCAAGGTTGTCCTGAAGACCGCCGCCGGCGGGACCCGTATAGTCGGCATGCTTTCCGGCGAACAGCTGCCGAGGATCTGTTGAAATGTATAAACCGAGAGCATACAGAAAGTGGGTTAAGAGCGATGACCTCGTATCTTTTGAGGTGATAGAGAAAGAGACGGACCTCCTGATCTCTGCCGACAGGGACCTGGCATCCCAGGCTCGGGAGTCGGTGCTTAACTATCGAGGCGATATCGAAGAGTATATAGAAAGCGATCCGTCGTTTTACGCTTCACTGGAACCGGTCGATGTAAAGAACGGCGCGTGCGGGATAATCAGGACGATGGCCGATGCGGCCCGCAGGGCGGGCGTCGGCCCCATGGCAGCGATAGCAGGCGCCATAGCTGAATTTGTCGGAAAGGACTTGCTTAGATATTCGGGACAGGTTATAGTAGAGAACGGCGGCGATATATTTATCAGGACAGACAGGCCGCGAATAGCGGGCATATATGCCGGCGAAGATTCGCCGTTTACCGGGAAGCTGGCAGTCGAGATACGGACCGGTGAAAAAGGGCTGGGTGTCTGCACGTCAAGCGGGACCGTAAGCCATTCCTTAAGCTTCGGCAGGGCCGATGCCGCGCTTATAATATCGGAGAATACCGCGCTTGCCGACGCGGTAGCTACGGCCGCGGGCAACGCGGTGAAGAGCGAAGAGGATATCGGAAGAGGGGTAGAATTGGCCAGGTCGATAGAAGGGGTGCGCGGTGTCCTGATCCTGGCAGGAAGCAAAATGGGAAGCTGGGGAGAGATAAAACTCGTATAATATTGCGGGGAGGTATATCATGGTATCGAAGAGAATAGTCCTGACGTTTCCTCATGATCTCTTGGATAAACCTATAGTGTACAAGCTGGTCAAGGAATATGACCTGGTCTTCAATATACTCCAGGCCAGGATAACCCCCAAGGAAGAGGGGCTCATGGTCCTTGAACTTACCGGCAAGAAAGAGAATTACGCCGAAGGTGTGAAGTATCTTACCGGGCTCGGCGTGAAGATCCAGCCGCTGAGCCAGGATGTGACGAGGAATGACTCTAGGTGCACACATTGCGGCGCATGTATCACCGTATGTCCTACAGCCGCTCTATACGTTGACAAGAAGACGATGAAGGTCATCTTTGACAGCGAGAAGTGCATCGCCTGCGAATTGTGCGTGAGGGCGTGCCCCCCGCGCGCAATGACCGTAAAATTTTGACCATGGGCTGACGGGATGGCAGAGACCAGATTAGACATTGTTTTTCTGTCGCTTTTTTTCATAGCAGGGATCGTATTCCTGTCGAAGCCGCTCTTCTCCGTCGTCTCTATACTCATACTGGTATTCCTCGCACCGCGGGCAGGTTTCCTCGTCTCCACCAACTGGAAGTATCCTCTCCCCCTGGGGTACATATTCGTCGTATTCCTGATGGCCAAATGGTTCCTGCATCTCCTCTTTGTAAAGAAGAAAAGATCGGAAGGAAGCCCTATAGATAAGGTATTCCCTTTCTATGTGATAGTATCGGTCGTTGCTATAATCGTCGGCGTGATCAATAACGGCGATATCAACACAATGGTCCTCGAGACATTCATATATTTCCTGGCATTCTTCATCTTCTTCATGGTCCTGGATCTATTCGACAATGAACGGTGCGTAAAGGTATTCATCACAGGCAGCCTGATATGCGGTGCGATGATCTCCCTGTACGGGATACTCTTATTGATATTCGGCCAGTCCATCCTTATAGAGTATCTGACTTATACGTCGAGCAACTACAAGGCGCTCCTGGGGCAATTTATCATGAACAGGCGGACCATATCGAGCTACGGAGACCCCAATACCCTGAGCGCGCAGCTCATGGTCTTCGCAAGCATATTCGCCAGCCTGCTCCTCATGGGTAAATACAGGTCAACGGGTAAGATCCTCCTCTTCGCAGGGCTCATCCTGACGGTCCTCTGCATCTATTTTGCCAGTTCCAGGGCATCGCTCATGGGGTTGTTCGTCCTCTCTATGATACTGGCCATGACGAGGGTGAAGAAGCTGTGGTTCTATGTCCCCATACTCACCATAAGCTACTTCATATTCCTGGAACCGATACGGAAATATTACGAGCACCGCATATATACGACCGGCATAACGTCGGATATGCGTATCACCTATTTAAAGCTTTTTCTGGACCTCTTCGTGCGTTATCCTTTCGGCGTGGGCTTCGGATGCAACATAGACGAGAAGTGGAACATAATCCCGGCCGGTAACGTATGGCTGGGCTTCAATAGCTTCTATATACACATATTTTCGAGGATAGGGATACAGGGGGTGGTCCTCTTCTGCCTGATGCTGTTTCTTATCATAAAATATCTCTTCACCGGCCTCAGGTACATAAAAGATGTCAATACGAGATACTACGTCTTCGGCGCCGCGTGCGGCATCATAGTGCAGCAGTTCAACTTCATCGCCAATAATGTCTATCACGTGCCGGGCGGTATGCTCAATTTCTGGATAATGTGCGGCATGCTGACGATCATCATAAACAGGTCTAGATCCCGGGACAATACGGCATCGTAAAGAGATATACGATATGGCAGAGACCAGGCTCGATATAGTTTTGCTCGCCTTTTTTCTCGTAGGCGGGATCGTCTTTTTTACGAAGCCGTGGTTTTCGATGATATTTTTGCTCATCTTTGTATTCCTAGCACCGCGGGCAGGTTTCCTCGTATCCATGAACTGGAAATACCCTCTTCCCCTGGGGTACATGTTCGTCTTATTCCTTATGGCCAGATGGTCGTTGTCTTTGTTATTTGTAAAGAGAAGACGATCGGCCGGAAGCCCCATCGGCGGCGTATTTCCCTTTTATATCATCGCATCGGTCCTGGCAATAGCGATAGGCGTAATAAACGGCGGCGATCTGAATACGATGGCTCTCGAGACATTCATATATTTCCTGGCATTCTTCATCTTCTTCATGGTCCTGGACCTGTTTGACAATGAACGGTGCGTAAAGGTATTCATCACAGGCAGCCTGATATGCGGGGCCCTCATCTCCCTGTACGGGATACTGTTACTGGTATTCGGGCAGTCCATCCTGGTAGAGTATGTGACGTATAATTCAAGCAGCTATAAAGCGTTATTGGGGCAGTTTATAGCTAACAGGCGGACCATATCGAGCTACGGAGACCCCAATACCCTGGGCGCGCAGCTCATGGTCTTCGCAAGCATATTCGCCAGCCTGCTCCTGATGGGTAAATACCGGCCCGCCAGCAGGATACTCATATTCATAGGGCTGGTCCTGACGGTCCTCTGCATCTATTTTGCCAGTTCCAGGGCATCGCTTCTGGGGCTCTTCGTGCTTTCGGTCATACTGGCCATGACGAGGGTAAAAAAATTATGGTTCTACGTTCCCATATTTGCGGTAAGCTACTTCATATTCCTGGAACCGATACGGAAATATTACGAACACCGTATATATACGACCGGCATAACGTCGGATATGCGTATCACCTATTTAAAGCTTTTTCTGGACCTCTTCGTGCGTTATCCTTTCGGCGTGGGCTTCGGATGCAACATAGACCCGGAGTGGAGAATAATCCCGGCAAATAACATATGGGTGGGTTTCAACAGCTTCTACATCCATCTATTGTCCAGGGTGGGGATACAGGGCCTGGCCATATTCTGCTTTATGCTGTTCCTTATCATAAAATATCTCTTCACCGGCCTCAGGTACATAGAAGATAACAATACCAGGTACTACGTCTTCGGCGCCGCGTGCGGCATCATAGTGCAGCAGTTCAACTTCCTCGCAAATAACGTCTATCACGTGCCGGGCGGTATGCTCAATTTCTGGATAATGTGCGGCATGCTGACGGTTATGGTCAACAGGTGCAGGTATAAAGAGGAGCGTATATCATGATCTGCGCGGCGGCATATCCTTATGCGCGTGCAGTAATGCGGTCTCTGCCCGTCTGGGGCCGATGATAAACCCGTTACGTTCCAGGAATTTTATAAGATCTCCGATATCTCCGTTGTCGTGGTATTCCATGGATATGGCCCCTATCCTGTCAAGATATTCTCCCGGCGTGTTGTAGAGCGTTTCGTACTCCGCCCCTTCACAGTCCATCTTTAAAAAGTCGCACCGCTCAATGCCGTTCTCATCGAATATATCTTTCAGGGAGACCGTATCTATGATGACAGAGAGATCCTTCCTTTCAATGATGGAATGCGCACCGTCGTTGACCGGATCGAGAAAAAGTTCCCTCCGTCCTCCCGTGCCGCTCAGGCCCGCGTTGAATACCCTGATGCTGTCACACAACCCGTTCAACCGCACGTTCTTCTCGAGCAGGTCGAAATTTTCACGGCACGGTTCGTAGCTGTAAACTGTGACGCCTTTAGCCGATCTCTCTATGAAGACAGAGAAGACCCCGATATGCGCCCCGATATCTATCACCACTCCGCGGTCCCGGACATATTTCAGGCACTCACTATATTCTTTTTCTATATATATGGAATTTATCTTCCCGGTGTCGTCTTTTTTTGCTTTGGTGAGGTAACGTGTGCCGTCCCTCAGCGTGTGCGTGATGATACCGTTCAGGCAGTTGAATCTATCCAGGATGACAAGGTGCCAGGTCCTGTACAGGGCCATGATATTGGCCAGCGTCGCTATCTTATGCAGGATCTTTATCACCGTCAGATGCCTCATATGCCTCCCAGAGCTTGGCGTATTTGAGAAAATTTTCAAGCGCCCTCAGGGCACACCATACAAAACCGGGGAAACCGTCCCGGAACCCCTGCCTGATCAGGAAATTCCCGAAAAGACTCCTGGCGGCAGCGTACATGGCAGTATATGCCGACGGCGGGCGCGTTTTCCATTCCGCCCTCTCCTCGGCCCAGAACGTCGACCACCTGTCGGTCTTGACAACGCGTTCCGCTATCGTGTTTGCCGTATAATGGCGTATCCTGCCTTTCAGGAAACCTGTCCTGCCGTGCACCAGATATCCCTCATGGCCGCGCCTCCCCGGCTTATTCAGTACGAAACCCGCCTCTCTCCTGAAGAGGCGCAGGACAGCGTGCGGCAGTTGAGCATAGTAGAGAGGCCTCCCCATGAAATAGATGAAACTTGTGAGATAGTAACCCTCGAGTGTATCCCGGGAGTTTATTATCCTCTTCACCTCATTGCACGCTTCGGGGTCAAGCGTCTCGTCGGCATCTATGATGAGGACGAATTCACATGTTGCCTTGAGCAGCGAGAAGACACGCTGGTCATAAAATCCTTTCCAGGGCCGCGAGATGACCTTGTCGGTGTAGCGCCCGGCTATCTCCGGCGTCCTGTCTTTGCTCAGCGCGTCGACCACTATGATCTCATCGACCCATCGCACCGACTCCAGGCACGCCTCTATGGTAGATTCGTTATTCTGGGTGATAAGTAATGCCGATACCTTTGCCATAGTATTCCCGGGGTTATCGTTTTCTCCTGTATACCCTTATCTCCGACTCATCGTTCGAGTAAGGGAACGTCTTTGCAAGATAATAGTTGTCACGTATGTATTTTTCCGCCTCCGGCCCTATCCCCGAAGACGACGGTCCGACAGGCGGGGCGCCGTAGACATACTTTTTCATGACGAAATCCAGGGCAAAGAGCGGCTTATCTCTTTCCATCCTTTCGAGTATAAGCCCTCCGACGCTCAGCGCAGGCCCTTCGTAATGAGGCATCCGCGCAGGATCGATCATCACGCGATATGGCGTCAGCCCCATGTACACATCCTCCGGGAATAAAGGAGGCCTCTCCGACAATACACAATAAGCAGGGTCATAGAACATGACGAAGACCTTGTCATCCGGCGCGGAGCTGTTTTTAATGTATTCGGAAGGCAATATATATCTGTTGTAATGGTCCCCGTTGAACATGATGCCCTTTACGAACGGCGCCCGCATGGTGTACCATCTTTTCAGGAAGAAATTCGATATCCGGTAACCGTGATACAGGACGGCAAAAGACAATCCCGCGATGATGCAAGACGATATTATTACAGTACGAATGGTTTTATTCTGTTTTATATTCTCATCTGAAAGGAGAGAGCGGACCAGGAATACCAGGAGTATGACAGCGGGATAGAGATAGTACCTGCCGAGAAAGGTGAGGTAAGGCCCGCTGTATAAAAAATATATGACTTTTGACAGGGCCAGGATGGAAAGGAAGAATATGCCGCAGGCGATGATGCGGCGGGACCCGTCCCTAAGCCACTTGAATGACAGGACCAGCGCTATAGAAGAAGTTATTATGGCCAACAGATAAAAGAGCGAAGGGTTTGCTATGTCCCTGAACAGGATATAGCGAAAGGACCGCAGGGCGTATAAGATGTCCCAGGGCATGTCGGGGCGTGGGAGGCTGATCTGGATAAGCGGTAGTCCGGCAAATTTGCGCTCATGGGACCAGTAGAGTTCGAAGACCCTCTCGAAAGGCGCCCGGCTTAATATGGATAAGTATACCGGCAGCGCCGCAAGTGATACCCCGCACAGATATATGAATACGTCCCTGAAAAAGGGTCTATTCCACTGCCTTTCCGCAAACCCGATAAAACCAAGCAGCGCTATGATGCTGAAAGATATCTCTATACCGAATGTCAGGGGATTTACCAGATATGATACCCCTGAAAAGATACCCGCAATGAACAGATCGCCCCTTTTTGAAGATTCGATGAAGCGGAATACCATCAAGGAAGCTGCCAGATTTGACAGCATCCCCAGGTAGTGGTTATATGTATGGGCAGGGAAGGTAAAGAAGGCGGATATGGCCAGAAAACCGGCAAAGGCCGCCGTCTTACGGGGCAGGAGAAATTTACTTATAGAGTATGCCAGTAATATGCCGAGGCAGCCGAAGATCACGGCCGTTATGCGCAATACTAAAAGTTCCGATCCGAATACCCGGAAGATCAGGGCGTAAAAGAAAGGTCCTATGGGCCCGTACACCCATCGGTAATCCACATAAGGCAGTTTCCCATGCAGTATGGAATGGTATGCCTCGTAGTCGCGGAATTCTTCAAAACACGGTTCGTAATTGAGGCCGATAAGCTGTATCAGTATGAAGAGCAGTATATACCAGAATATTATATGTTTGGATGGAGGCATCATCACTCTATATTTTAATATTTGCCTAAAATAATATAGTACATTATCATATAGAAATCTTCAATATAAATGTATAGAAAAGGTAGTAATATAACTTATTGAATATAGTGATATTTAGTGTTATAATGCTAACCGCGAAGTTGTCTCTGGCAGGAGGAGATGCATAGAAAGGGAATTTTTAATAATGAGTAACGGCCGTATCGATTTGCATATCTCCGGAGCCCTGGCATTTTTTATGATAGTAACCGGGATCACCGTCATAGCTTATCACTATTCGTTCTATTCGTTCTTCGTAGGCCCGAAAGGCGATATATCCAGGTATTTCCTCCAGACGCAGAATTGCGGTATCATCGATCTTATAAAGGGCCAGTACTCCCAGAATATAATATTGCTGGGCGATACCCTTCTTTACAGGCCCCTTACTATCGCGATATTGGGATTACAGAAATGGTCCTTCGGAGCCAACTATACCCTTTGGGTGGTGACAGGGGTGGCCCTTCACATAGGCGTGGCCTTATCGATGTATCGGTTCCTCACGGCCGCAGGGGGCGGTATCTTTGCATGGCTTCTGCCGGTCCTCTTTGCCGTAAACCGCATGTATGCCCTTCTCGTATTGTGGACGCACGTCAACGGTTACCCTATATTTATGATCCTTGTCATCACCTCTCTCTTTTCGCTATATGATTTTACGGTACGCGGAAGGCGGGACAGGCGTAATCTATTGGCGGCCGGTCTGGCCATGTGCTTTGCCTCCTTCTTTTATGAAAGCGGTGTCGTATTCTCTGCGCTATTTTTCATCTATCTCCTGGTCATGGAAGGCCGTGCCGCGGGGAGACCTTTTAAATTCAGGGCAGATCATCTTATATTGCTCGTTCCCGTATTGCTGTATCTGTCGGCTTACTGCGCGCATATATTCTGCAACTATGACTGGGTCATGCAGTTTGAGTCGGAAAAGACGCTGGGGATCGCCAATATATCGGAATCGGTCGTCGCCATACCGCGGATATTCTTCCTGTGGTCATTGAGAAGTTTTTTCGGTACGTTGACCCCGCTCACCGGAACTATCCTCTTCGTCTCCGCGCTATACCTTGGCGCCGTGTCTTTGATGACGGCGCGCGATAACAGGGAGAACCTGCCGTTTGCCGCACTGATAGCTTTTATGATGCTCGGCCACGTTTCCATAAACTGCCTCGGGAGGGGAGGGACTCACGGGATAGCGTATCTTTACTCCGGCCTCGGAGGGCCTTATCTTTTCGGCTCACTCCTGATGATATTTATTTATATGGCATCCGGTCTTGGGGTATTCGAAAAGACCGGCAGAATATTCCGCCGGGCCGGCATACTGGCCCTTGCTCTCTTTTTGATATTCAATGTATACGGTACGGTAAAGGTCAACAAAAAGGCGCTGGAAGAACGCAGGCCGGCGCGGCTGTACTTCGATGCCATGCAGGACTTCGTAAAGAGGCACATCCATGAGAAGGACTTCTCCTTTGCCGTCACGACGCCTACCCCGTGGCTTTTAACGGTCACAGAAGGATACTATCATCCGAAAGATTACTTCATGAAAGACGAAGCGGCGAAGACGCGCGCAAGCAAAGACGTCAATTTCGCCGAGATCTTTTTCGGCGAATATTACGATAAGGCGCATCCCAAGTATTCGATCGCTTATGACGAAGAACGGGATAAATTCATAATATCATGAAACGATTATCGAAGATAACGGGCGGTCTGACAGGGCAGCCGATGTTCAAGCTTCTGGCAAGGCTGGCTGCTATGGAGAAGGCCGGCAGGGAGATATTCCATTTCGAGATAGGCGATTCCGATTTCCGGGCCCACGCTCATATAGTCGAGGCGACGAAGTCCGCCCTGGACCGTGACAGGACCCACTATGTGGACTCTTCCGGCATCATGGAATTGCGGAATGCCGTGTGCGATTACACCGGGGAACGCCTGGGGTTCAGGCCGATGCCGGAACAGGTGCTCATCATGCCGGCAAATGCGATCATCGATTTTGTGATGCGCTGCGTGGCGGATCCCGGAGAGGAGGTCATCTATCCGGACCCGGGTTTTCCGACCTATATCGCCGTGACCAATTATACCGGGATAAGAAAGGTCGGCATCCTTCTCAAAGAGGAGAGAGCATTCCATATCGAACCGGGAGAGATCCGGGAAAGGATAACCGACAGGTCCCGTCTCATCGTCATCAATTCGCCGCAGAACCCCACGGGGGCCGTCCTCGATAAGAAAGAGATCGATGAGATAGCGTCGATAGCCGAAAGGGAGGGCCTGTATCTCCTGAGCGACGAGATATATTCACGGGTCATCTACGGCAAGAAGCACCATTCGGCGGGGTTGGCCGACAGGTGCCGCGAGAGGACCGTCATACTTGACGGCTTCGCCAAGAATTTTTCGATGCCGGGATGGCGGCTCGGATATGCGATAGGGCCGGTCGAGCTCATAAAGAGGATGGGCCTTCTCTTTGAGACGACATATTCATGCACACCGCCCTTCATACAGTACGGCGGGATAGCCGCCCTGACAGGAGACCAGGGTGTAATAGATAAAAGGATCGGTGAATACAGACGCCTGAGGGACCTGATCGTAACGAAACTGAATGAGATACCGGGCATATCCTGTATACTGCCCGACGGGGCCTGTTATGTATTCGCGAACATAAACGGGACGGGCATGACGAGCGCCCAATTTGCCGATTTCGTCCTGGAAAAGGCAGGCGTGGCCCTTCTGCCCGGCACATGTTTCGGCGCCGGAGGAGAAGGTTACGTGCGGCTCTGTTACACAAGAAGCCGGGAGACCATAGAAGAAGGTTGCGCGAAGATGAAGGATGCCCTAAAGGATAAGGTATATGCAGCGTCTCCTGATTAACGACATAACGCTCAGGGACGGAGAGCAGGCAGCCGGGGTAAATTTTTTCCCCGAAGAGAAGGTGCGCCTCGCCGGACAGCTTGTAAAGCTCGGCCTCCCGATAATAGAGGCAGGTTTTCCGGCCGCATCGGAAGCCGATGCCAGGGGAGTTAAGCTTGTGGCGGAAGAGTTCGGTAAGCAGATAGTGGTGAGCGCGATGTGCAGGGCACACCGCAGGGATATAGAGATCGCCGCCGACTCTCTGGGCAACGCCCCCAGGCGTCGTATACAGGTCGTCATGGGCACCTCCGATATCCATTTAAAGCATAAATTCAATATGGGCCGTAATGAGGCGCTCGACCTATCCGTGGATATGGTGAAGTATGCGAGGACTTTTGCGGACGATGTAGAATTCGCCGCGGAGGATTCTACAAGAAGCGAGCGAAAATATCTTCTGAAGGTATGCAGGGCCTGCGTAGAGGCGGGTGCCCGTACGGTAGAGTTGCCCGATACCGTTGGGTATGCTACCCCCGAAGGTTATGCTTCACTTGTGAAGGACGCAGTGGACGGGCTTCCCGGAGATGCCGTCGTCTCCACCCATTGTCACAATGACCTCGGCCTCGCGGTCGCCAATACTCTGGCAGGGATAAAGGCAGGGGCGCGGCAGGCAGAGGTCACGGTCAACGGTATAGGAGAGCGTGTCGGGAACGCCTCTGCCGAAGAGGTGATAATGGCGCTTATGGTCAGGAACGACGAGTTCGGCGTAGATATAGGGTATATAAAGACCAGGGAGATAATGAAGACCAGCCTGCTCGTTGAAGAGCTTTCGAAGATAAGGGTGGCTTTCAATAAAGCCATCGTCGGACGTAACGCATTCCTGCATGAGTCGGGTATACACCAGGACGGCATGCTGAAGTCGCCGCAGACGTACCAGCTGATAGACCCCAGAGAGATAGGCCTGGACGGCTACCGGCTCGTCCTCGGCAAACTCTCCGGAGCGCATGCCCTCAGGGAGAAATTGAAGGCGCTGGGTCTCGATGCCGGTACGGAGGAACTGAAAAGGTTTGCCGGATATTTCAAGGATAATTCAGCAAAGAAAAAGTTCATAACGGATGATGATGTCATCAATCTCTTCAAAAGGTTCAGATCCGAAAAGGTCGCCTGATCTGGGACTGATCCGGGGCTTAAGCGCGTCTTTCGACGCCGGGGGGTCTCTGGAGATGTTCCGGCGCATATGCCTGATACGGTATTTCGAGATCGAGGCCGCCAGGGCCTGGAAAGACGGGTTTATCAAGAGCCCGCTATATCTGTCGGCAGGGCAGGAGGCGATAGCCGCAGCCGTATCCGTTATGATCCCCGGTTACAATATATTCGGGCAACACAGGGCCCATTCCGTATATCTGGCGTTCGGCGGCGATCCGGTGAAGTTGATAGATGAGCTGCTGGGCCGCCCCACCGGATGCACCGGCGGGAAGGGCGGATCCGCGATGATACATGACCCGGCGATCAATATGGCGGGCCACCATGGGCTGATCGGGGAGAATGTGCCTCTCGCGGCAGGGTTTGCCCTGGGGAGCGGGCGCAAGACCGTCGCTTTCTTCGGGGATGCCGCGGCCGAAGAGGATTATGCGCTGGCCGCTATCGGGTTTTCGTCTACTCATAAACTGCCGGTCCTCTTCATATGCGAAGACAACGACCTTTCTATACTTACGCCTGTAAAGGTCAGGCGTAACTGGAATATGGTCGATACGGTGCGGGCTTTAAAGGTGCCGGCAGTAGATATCGCCGATGACCCCTGGCTGATCGCCCACCACACAAAAGAACTTATCAAAGATCTTCCCGCCTTCATCAACTGCCGGACATGCCGGCACTTCTGGCACGTGGGCGCAGGCGTAGACGGTCCCCCGGAATGGGACAGGTTTGCGCTGGTCAAAAAAGAGCTCGATGGATTGAAGATAGATCACGGAGATATAGAGGCAGACACGGAACGCCTGGTGAAAGGACTATGGCAAGAACGGTTGCGGAGACTATAAAAGAGATAACGCGCGGGCATCTCACAAAGAATAACGGGCTCCTGCTCGGCCAGGCGATAACCGCCGTAGGATGGGTGAATAATACCGTCCCGGACTGTAAAGGTATAATCGAACTCTCCATGGCCGACGTCTCAGGGAGCGGCATAGCCGTGGGGGCGGCGCTCGCAGGACGGCGACCCATATTCGTGATACGTTTTCAGGATTTTTTGATCCTGAACGGGAGCCCTCTGATATATTATGCGGCAAAGACGAAAGAGTTCTTCGGTAAAGGGACGCCCATATTCGTGCGCGCCATAGCGTCGGAGGGTAAAGGCGCCGGGCCGGTACACTCCGGGAAATTGCACAGTATATTCATGCACTTTCCCGGGTTCAGGGTCTCGGCTCCGGTCACCCCTAAAGAGTACGAGACGGCCTGGAAAGATTTTCTTGAGCATGACGACCCCGCGATCGTATGCGAACACCGCGCAAGCTTTGATAATAAAGACGAGATAGCGGACAGGGTGACGGGAAGGTCCGATGTCACGATCTACGCGATATCCATAGCCAGGTTCAATGCGGTAAGGGCGGCGGAACTGCTGGAGAGAGACGGCATAAAGTGCGATGTTGTCAATATAGTGCGGTTGAAACCGTTCTTATTGAATGACAGGTTGCTCGGTCCCCTTAAGTCGAGCAAGATGGGGATCGTGGTAGATACGGGCTTTGAGCCGGCAGGCGCTTCACAGTCGATAGCTTACGAGCTGATGTTCGCCGCGGGGGTCCCGGTGAAGGCCCTGGGGCTGGCCGACAGGTCCGTGGGCGTCACCCCGGGAACGGAGAACTCTACGCCGGATGCCCGAAGGATAGCCGAGGCAGTAAGAACGGAATACGGGAAGAGGCGCGGAAGGTAGACGGATGAAGATAGTCCTGACGAGACCGAATTTTAAAGCCGATATGGTGATGCCTGTTATAGGGCTTGGTTACCTTTCGAGTTTTTTAAAACTTAACGGCATCGAGACCAGGGTGATAGACGGTCTGGCAGAGAGATGCGATATTCAGGAGCTGGTTGAGAGGATAGTTGCCGAAAGACCGGATGCGGTCGGGATACATTGCTTCACCTGTTTTTATAAAGAGGTCATAGCGTTATCAAAGGCGTTGAAGGGCCGGGGGATCCCCTGCATCATAGGCGGCCCGCATCCGACGTTCCTTCCTTACAGGACACTTATCGACTCCGGGGCCGACTACGTGGTGTGCGGCGAAGGCGAAAAGGCGCTTACGGCGCTCCTTAAGAACGGGCTCATCAACAACGGGATAAGGGGGGTCTATTCGCCGGGTGATCTGAAGAGCGAAGCCGATCCTTTCATGAAGGCAGAGGTCATAGAGAACCTGGATGATATCCCGTTCCCGGACTGGGAGGAGCTCGATCCGTGCCGTTATCCCCGGGTGCCGCACGGTTTCCTTACCAGAGATCATCCGGTAGGCCGGATAATGACGACCAGAGGATGTCCTTATCACTGCGTATTCTGCGGGAGCCCTAAATTTTATGACAGCCGCCTCAGATACAGGAGCGCCGAAAACGTCATCGGGGAGATCAGATATCTCATGGAGAGGTTCAAGGCGCGCGAGATACACTTCTTTGACGATAACCTCACCTTCGATAAAGAGCACATCATGGAGATATGCCGCCTTATCATAAAAAACGGTATAAAGATACGGTGGTGCGTACCAGACGGCATAAGGGCGGATAGGGTCGATGAAGAGATGCTGCGCGCGATGAAAGAGAGCGGTTGTTATTATGTGCTCCTGGGTATAGAGTCGGCAGACCCTGAAATGCTGAAGGATATGAAGAAGGGAGAGACGATCGAGCAGATGCGAAGAGCGATAAGGCTGTGCGACAAGGCGGGAATAAACGTAGGAGGCACATTCATATTCGGCCTCCCGGGAGAGACGAAGAACAGCATCGATATGACGATAAGGTTCGCCCGATCCGAGCCATTAATAAAAGCGGATTTTCTTATCCTCGACGTGCTCCCCGGCTCGGAGCTGTGGGACAGGTTTTCCGGCAAATTCGAACCGGACTGGGATAAAGGATCTTACAGGGAGCCGGAATTGATACCGGAGGGATTGTCACGCGAAGAATTATTGCGGGCAAGGAGCGAGGCCTTCAGGAGGTTCTACTTCAGGATAAGGCCCAGGATCTTCATCAAGATCCTCAGGATGTTGCGCCCGTATCATATAAAGTTCATATTTAAAAAAATCCTGGAGTATAGACCGGTCAGGGATCTAAAGAATGGATAACGGATGAAGACCTCGCTTATCATACCTACCCTGAACGAGATAGACGGTGTCAGGGCCATCATGCCCGGGATAAAAAGGGAATGGGTCGACGAGACGATCTTTATAGACGGCCATTCCGATGACGGGACTATAGAGTATATAAAAGAACACGGTTATACGCTCGTCCTGGAGCCGTCTAAAGGCGGCGGCGTGCGGAGCGTACTGACAGGCCTGGCAGATAAGATAGAGGGCGATATTATAATAACCTTCAGCCCTGACGGCAACTGTAAACCGGAGTTGATACCTGCGTTGATAGAAAAGATGAAGGAAGGGTATGATATGGTGATCGTATCCCGTTATACCGGAGGTGCCAGGAGTTACGATGATAATCATCTTACGGCATTCGGGAACTGGTTATTCACCACGTTGGTGAACATGCTGCATGGGGGCAGATATACCGATGTGATGAATATCTACAGGGCTTATAAGAAAGGCCTTATAAAGGACCTGGACCTGGATAAGGATATAAGCTACACGCTTCCCGAGAGGATCTTCTCGACAAAGATATCTTTAGAGCCGCTCCTCTCTGTGCGGGCGGCCAAGCGTAAGTTGAAGATAACGGAGATACCGGGTGATGAGCCGCCGCGCATAGGAGGCAAGGCGAAGCTGAAGGTCTTCAGATGGGGGGCGGCATACCTCTTTCAGGTTATAAGGGAGATATTTGTGTGGCGCTGAATATCAGAAAGGGTCGGGATATATGAAACGGCCGGATCTATTGCTGGTCAACCCGGCTAACAGGATCTCGCAGTTCGGCGGCATCTCGGAATACGCTACCGTCGCTCCGCCGCTCGGCATTGCCATGGTGGCTGCCTTTGCCAGGAGGGAAGGATATTCCGTCGACATCCTGGACGCGGAAGCCGAGGAATGGTCTGTGGAGAAGACGGTCGAAGAGATATGCAGGCGCGGACCTATGCTTGTGGGACTGACGGCGTTCACCACAAAGATGACCGCCGCAGGGGATATATTGAAAGCGCTGAAAAGAGAGGCCCCGTATATGAAGACGATGATCGGCGGCCATCACCCCTCGGCCCTCCCAGAGAGGACGTTGAGAGAAGAAGGCGCCGATTTCGTGATAGAGGGGGAAGGGTATCGGCCCGTTACGGGATTGTTGCGTGCCATGAAAGACGGCAAAAGGGCATTCCCGATAAACGGGGTATGGACGCGGGACGGAGGAAGGATAGTGTCCCGTCCGGCGGCGCCTCTGGCAGATATAGATGAATTACCTCTGCCCGCATGGGATCTCCTGCCTATGGGCAAATACAGGGCGCATCACTGGCAGTGCTGGGGCATGGGAAGACAGAGCTCGTTCGCGCTCGTCTTCACGAGCCTGGGATGCCCGTTCCAGTGCAGTTTCTGCAGCGTGAACGTTGTGTACGGCAGAAGACGCGTGCGTTATAAAACGGTGTCCCGCGTTATGGAGGATTTTGAGGTGCTGGCGGATAAGTTCCGTATAAAACACATCGAGATCATAGACGATACATTTACGCTCGACAGGGACAGGGTCATCGCCATCTGCGATTCCCTGATCGAACGCAGATATGATCTAAATATGTGGTGCTTTGCCAGGACGGATACTGTCGATCCCGGGATGCTCGAGAGGATGAAGAGGGCGGGGATCAACTGGGTCTTCCTCGGTATCGAGGCCGGCAATGAGAAGATACTGAACGGGGTCTTCAAAAAACAGAATCTGGCGCAGATAAAAGATGCCGTGGACGCGATACACGGGGCCGGTATATCCATAGGAGGCAATTATGTCTTCGGGTTGCCGGATGACGATCATGACACCATGAAAGAGACGCTTGACCTGGCACAGGAGCTGAACCTTGAATGGGCCAATTTTTTCATATCGATGGCCTATCCGGGTACGGCCATATATGAAGATGCGGTCAGGAATTCCTGTGTGCCGGAGAGGTGGGAGCAGTACGGTTTCTTCGCGCCGAACGCCAGGCCCACTCCCACAAAGCACCTGAGCGGCGAAGAGATCCTGCGTTTCAGGGATGAAGCATTCGAAAAGTATTTCAGCAATGCCCGGTACCTGGATATGATACGCGGTAAATTCGGTCCGGAGACCGCCGATTACGTAACGGATATGTTGAAGAGGAAGATAAAGAGGGACTATAAAAAGAGCGATTTGCCCGTATGTCGAAGATAGATCTGGTATTGATAAAACCCGGCAATCAGAAGAAGCTCTACGGCGATCTGAGCCGTTCGCTCTCCGGGATAGAGCCGCCGTTATGGGCCGCCCTGATAGGGGCATTTGTCAGAGATAACGGTCATTCCGTCAGGGTGATCGACTCCGAGGCCGAAAATTTCACCCCCGACGAAACGGCGGAGGCGGCCGTGATCGATGATCCGCGTCTCATCGCTATAGTAGCTTCGGGGGCGAACCCGTCCGCCTCCACGCCGGCAATGGCCGGGGCGAGATCGGTGCTGGAATCGCTCAGGAAGAGAGGTGCCAGGGCAAAGACGATATTGACCGGGCTCCATCCGTCAGCGCTGCCGGAACGTACGATGCGCGAGGAACCCGTAGATTTTGTATGCGAGGGCGAAGGATTTTACACGATCTCGGAGTTACTGGAAGCTATTATATATAATAAGGGTTATTCCGGGATCAGGGGATTATGGTATCGGCGAGGCTACGCCATACTTTCGAATCCGCGCGCCCCGCTCGTTAAGGACCTTGATATTCTCCCCGTGGCGGCATGGGATCTACTACCGATGGATAAGTACAGGGCCCACAACTGGCATTGCTTCGGGTCTCTCGACAGGAGACAGCCGTACGCGGTCATATATACAAGTTTAGGGTGTCCCTTTCAGTGCAGTTTTTGCTGTATCCACGCCCTCTTCGGGAAGAGGGGTATCCGTTACCGCAGCCCTGAAAAGGTCGTCGAGGAGATCGATCTCCTTGTCACAAAATACGGGATCAGGAACCTAAAAATACTGGACGAATGCTTCGTGCTTGACAGGAAACATGTCATGGCGATCTGTGATCTCCTGATCGAACGCGGCCACGATCTTAATATATGGGCGTACGCGCGTGTAGATACGATCGATAGCCGCATGTTGAAGAAGATGAGACTGGCAGGGATACGGTGGCTCGGATTCGGGATCGAATCGGCCAATAGCAGGATACGCGGTGAGGTCACAAAAGGTGCGTTCACCAGGGCGCGCATAAAGAGAGCGGTGAATATGGTGCGCGACGCCGGCATCTACGCAGGCGCGAACTATATTTTCGGGCTGCCCGGGGATACTCTTGAGACGATGAAAGAGACGCTCGATTTTGCCGGGGAGCTTAATACGGAGTACGCCAATTTTTACGTAGCCATGGCATATCCCGGCTCCGTTCTTTACCGGGAGTCGGTGCGAAGAGGCATAAAATTACCCGATAATTGGCTGGCTTACGCGCAGTTCGGTTATGAAACACATCCTCTCTCTGTAAGATATCTGGCCCCGGAGGAGATCCTGCGGTTCAGGGACCGCGCGTTCACGGACTATTTCGGGAACGGACGGTACCAGCGTATGATACGGCGCGAGTTTGGGGAGGATACGCTGAAGCACATAAAGAGAGAGATGCTTGCCCATACGTTAAAACGCAGATTATTGGGCGATTGAGGGAACGGAAGGAAAGATGAAAGTACTCTTCATACAGCGTAACGGCCTTGAGGAATCCCTGGGGGTGGCATCTCTGGCCGCCTCTCTGGAAAGGGCAGGGCATGATACGGACCTTATACTGCTCTCCCATTGCAGGGACCTCATGTCGGAACTCGAAAAGATGCGGCCTGGCCTGATAGGGTTTTCCGTGATCACGGGCGCGCATGCCGAGATAACGGAAGTGGCAAGATCCGTCAAAAGATATACCGGTATACCTACGGTAATGGGAGGACCGCACGCGACATATTACGCTAAAGAGATAAGCGACGATAATAGCGTGGACTACATATGCCGCGGAGAGAGCGAGGGCGCTCTGGTAGAGCTGGCGGACCGCCTGTCGAAAGAGGAAGATACAACGCATATAGAGAATATATGGAGCAATACACCCGGCGGATGGGTAAAGAACGAACTGAGGCCCATAATACATGACCTCGATTCGCTCCCCATGCCGAAACGGGACCTATATTATAAATACCGCTTCCTGCGGGACATGCCCATGAAACGGTTCATTGCCGGTATGTGGTGTCCCCATATCTGTACCTACTGCCACAATACTATGCTGATGCGGGAATACAGGGGAAAGGGGAGGTTCGTCCGTCTCAAATCAGTAAGCCGCGTGATAGATGAGGTCCTGAGCGTGAAGAAACGATCCGTCCTTAAAAGGATACACTTCTCCGACGACCTCTTCGCCTCCGATATCTCATGGCTGAGGGAATTCTCCGAAAGATTTCCTGAAGAGGCAAAGATCCCATTTTCATGCAACCTGTGCCTGGATTGTCCTCCGGAAGCGGTAGAGCTTCTGGCAAGATCGGGTTGTGTAGGCGTGGCTTTCGGATTTGAGGCCGGGAGCGAACGCATCCGAAAAGAGTATCTAAAAAAATTCTGGACCAACGAACAGGCGAGATCGACCGTAGAGCTCTTCAGGCGCCACCGTATAAAGACCGCCGCAAACACCATGTTCGCCCTGCCCGGAGAGACGCTCGAAGACGCTTTCTCTTCTGTAGAATGGAACGCGAGGATCGGATTCGACTTCTCGCGCGTAGGCGTCTTCCAGCCGTTCCCCAACCTCGAATTGACCGGGATCGCAAAGAGGGAAGGCCTATTGCCGGCGGATTTCTCGCTCAAGGATTTTAAGCCCCATACAGCCAGGCCTGCCTTTAACAAGGAGCACGGGGACGAGATCATAAACATCATAAACCTCATCTACCCCGCGATGAAGATACCGTTCTTCCGTAAATCCATGCTCAGGCGCCTCGTGAAGATAAGACCCAACGTGCTCTTCGACCTTGTGGGCGGTTTCTCGACCATGCTTCAGAATTATCTTTTCTTCGACATGCGCCCGTTGGCATCATGGAGGTATTTCAGGAACGCGATGGGGTCCGTGCGTGTCTTCTTCTTTTCGTACTGGAGCAACCATGAGAGGCCGGTCATCAGGGTATACCGCAGAGAGAAGCTCCCGGAGTCCGGCAGGTTAGAGGGCAGAGGCCCTGCATGCTGGTCGATCTCGCGCCAGATGACGCGGCGGCGGCGCCTCAACAGGTTTTACGAACGCACGATCCTGGATGCCGCCGGGATCCGCGGCAGGCTGCTCGATATCGGGTGCAGTTACGGCAACTTCGTCCTGTACGCCCGAGAGAAGGGATGGGAGATCGCCGGCGTGGATATAGACAGAGATGCGGTAAAGCAGATCCCGGATGAAGTCAGATCGAGCATAAAGGTCCTGGATAACGGCCGGCTTGAGGAGGCGGCCTTTAAAGAGGATTCGTTCGACGTCGTGACCCTGTGGCACGTCCTGGAGCACATAAGCGATTCATCCGGTCTCCTGGATGCTATAAAAAAGATATTAAAAACGGACGGGGTGCTGGCATTGCAGGTGCCGAACGGCGACAGTATCGAAGCGGGCATATTCGGACCGGCCTGGGTCCACCTGGACCCGCCCAGGCATATGCACCTTTTTTCGCCCGGCACGCTCATACCGCTTTTGAAGAATAAGGGTTTTGCCGTCAGGAGGGTGTCGCATTTTGCGCCGCTCGACAAATCTTACAGAGGCAGCCTCGCCAGATTTTTGAACAGGAAGACGCGCATACCGGAAGATTCATACCTCTTCAATAATATACTTTATAAGATGCTGGCGGATGCCGTCTTCTCTCCGCTCTCCCTCCTGGGGAGCATATGCGGGAAAGGCACGTTCATAACCGTCGTGTGCACCAATGAGAAATAGCGTAAGCATAATAATAGTCAATTATAACGGAGTGGAATTGTTGAGGGAGTGCATCCCGACAGTCATAGAATCGGCTGTATTCAATGGCGCCGAATATGAAGTGATCGTCATAGATAATGCGAGCAGTGACGGGTCGCCGGATTTTCTCAAGCGCCATTATCCGGATGTGATAACGCTGTCTATGAAGACGAATGAATTCTGGTTCTCCGTGAACAGCGGGATAGGACGGAGCTCATATGATAAACTGCTCCTCCTGAATAACGACGTAAAGCTGGATAAGGGATGTGTGAGGGGCCTGGCAGAGCTCCTGGAGAGAGACGACAGGACATTCGCCGTCGTCCCCAGGGAGATGAACTGGGACGGGACGGCCGATACCTCCGGCGCTCAGTGGATAGAAGAGGTGAATGAGAACCTGTCGCAAAGCCGCGTGAGCTATTATCCGGCGGAGGAACATATCACGTGTAATGCCGGGAACGCAATGTACGCGAAGGATAAGATAATGAAACTGGGACTTTTTGACCCGTTGTTCAAGCCGTTCTACTATGAGGATTTCGACCTCTCTTACCGCGCCTGGAAGGCGGGCTTCAGGATATTGTATGAACCCGGGGCCGTGATCTACCATAAAGGCGCGGCGAGCGTGAATAAGTACGCTACCGTGGATACACAGGTACAATATCTCTTCAAGAACGGCCTTCTCTTCGTATGGAAGAATATAACCGATCGTCGTATCCTTATCCGCCATTTTTTTATGCTCTTCCTGAAGCTTGTAAAAGTCCTCTGCCTCTTCAGGACAAGGCGGCCTATGCTGACAGGATTTTTTCTTGCCACCAGATCCGTAAAAGAGCTCCGCGCCGCACGCTCCATGGCGATGAAGACGGCCGCTCTTAAAGACAGCGATGTCCTGGAGGCGCTGAGCGCGAAAAATTTTCATGACTAAATTGAGATTCTGCCTTATAAATCCTCCGCAGGCAAACAGCCTAGACGACCGGCTGGATGCCCCGCTCGGCCTTTTATATGTAGCCGCGTCTGTCCGCGAGATGGGTATCCCCGTAAGGATAGCCGACCTCAGTTCCGAGAGGAGGGAAAGGTGGGAGGGGATCATAGGTGATGCCGATATCTACGGGATAGGGATATACACCTGTAACTATTATATCTCCAGGGAGATAAGGGATATATGCAGG
Source organism: Candidatus Omnitrophota bacterium (assembly GCA_041650805.1). NCBI lineage: Bacteria > Pseudomonadati > Candidatus Omnitrophota > Candidatus Omnitrophota bacterium. The sequence goes on from JBAZKM010000013.1 coordinate 31,483, forward strand.
AAGATAAACCCCGGGGCGCCGGTAATCGCAGGCGGCGCACACCCTACCGCTATGCCCGAAGAGACCCTGAAGGATTTTGATGTGGTCCTGCGCGGAGAGGCGGACATAAGCATAAAGAAGTTCATAGGCGATCTCGGGCGCGGCATTCACAGGAAGATGTACGATTTCGAGCCGCCGCCGGACCTCGATGAGCTGCCGCTCCCGGCAAGGGACCTGGTAGATATAAAGAGTTATCACAGGATAGTGGGAGGGGGCCTCGCAACATCCATCATAACCTCCAGGGGATGCCCTTACAGGTGCGCGTTCTGTAACAGCCCCGGCACATTCAGGAGCATAAAATACCGTTCTTCGGATTCGGTCATCGCGGAGATCGAGGGGATAATAAAGGATCACGGGATAAGGAACTTCATATTTTATGACGACGTCTTTACGCTGAACAGGGACCGGCTCTACCCCTTTCTGGAGCGCCTCGAATCCCTCAATATAAAATTCAGGTGCAACGGCCGCGCAGATTACAATAGATTCGAGGACTTTGTGCGCCTGAAACGGGCCGGGTGCACGACCATCGCCTTCGGCGCAGAAACGGGTGATCAGGGGCTTCTTGACAGGATACAGAAAGACTGCACTGTAGAACAGAATCACGCCGTTATAAGAGAAGCGAAGAGGGCGGGCCTGATCGCTAAGATATATCTTATCGTGGGGATACCGGGTGAGACCGAAGATACCATAGAGAGGACAAAACAGTTCATAATGAAAGCGGACCCGGATGAGTATACGCTCTTTACGCTTATACCGCTCCCGGGCAGCGCCCTCTGGAACGAGCGAGAGAGGTTCGGCATACGGTTCATAACTAAAGATTATAACGAATTCTATAATATCGCCGGGCAGGGCGACGGCGGTATGACGATAGAGACGGATTCCTACACCATGGATAAGCTTAAGAGCATGCGTGAAGACCTGAAGGCATTCCTTGCCTCCCGCACATGGAGGGGGGATGTACAGCGCTATTTCCAGAAGATAGAATGGAGATGAGGGTTTATATTACATGAACCTTAAACAGGAGACACAGAGGAACCTTTTGGCGGTATTCGGCCTGCACCTGTTTGAAAAGGCGGTCATATTCTTCGGGCTTATCGTCCTGACGCGGCTTTTGCGGCCGGAAGATTTCGGTATCCTCGCCATTGCCGAGATATTGATAACCGTCATAGGGATATGGAACGAGCATGTCTTCGAGGCGGCCTCCATAGCGACCCCTAAAGACGAGCTCTTCGCGAAGACGGTCGACACGGCCTTCCTGGCCAAATTCTGCACTTCTCTATTTCTTTACATACTCCTCTTCCTGGCCGCAGGGCCATGGGCGGATTTCTATAACGATCACAGCATCGCTGCGGTCATAAGGGTCCTGGGTCTCAGCATAGTGATACCGGACCTCTATTTTGTGCAGTATACGACGCTTGTAAAGGAACGGAAGTTCGATTCCATAGTCATCCCCATGATGCTGAGGGCGGTCGCATTTTACGCGCTGGCCATATTCATGGCAAGGGCGGGTATGGGGCTATGGAGCATAGTCATCTCCAGGGTCGTCAGCCATGTAGTGGCGGCCGTGTCGTTCTTCATCATAAAACCGAGGATGATCCGTTTTACATGGGACAGGGAGATCTTCAATGTCATCTTCCGTTATATCAGGGGGATGTATCTTCTGCTCTTCTTCTATGTGCTGATAACCCAGGTCGACAGGATGGTCATAGGGAAGCTGCTTGGCGTAGGGGTCGTAGGGTACTATGCAGTGGCTTCGAACTTCGGTAATTGGGTGACCAATAATATCCTGGCCGTCTCCGACAGGGTCTCATTCCCGCTATACGCGCAATTCCAGGACAACGGGACCTTGCTGAAATCGATGTACCTTAAATTCCTTAAATACATAATGCTCGTCTCCGTCCCATTCTTTACCTGTCTTTTCGTATTCGCCAGGCCTTTCATACTTGTATTTTTGGGGAGCAGATGGGAAGGGGCCGTTATCCCTCTCAGGATACTGTGTCTGGCCGGTTTCTTCGGTATGATAGGGAGCATCTCTAACAGTTTTTTAAAAGGAGTGAACCGGCTCGATATCGAGATAAAGAGGAACAGCGCCCTCTGTATCCTGTTGATCCTCCTCATCGTTCCGCTCACCTTATTATACGGGCTGACGGGCGGCTGTATCGCGGTACTGCTGTCTTTCGCATTTACGCAGCCGTTATATTTTTATTACTCATCAAGGATAATAGAGATAGATATCAGGGCCGTAATGCGCACATGCGGCATATTCTTCGGGGCCAGCATGGTAGCCGTCCTATTTTACCTGGTCTGCAGGCAGGCCTTCATGGGAGCCGTGAGGCCCGGTCCGTATGACTTCTTCTTATCGGTCTTCACATACGGCTCTGCATACGCGGCGATAGTTCTGTCGTTTATGAGGAAAGAGTTTATGGAGGATATAAGGAGTTTTGTCCTTAAATGAGGCCAGTAAAGACGATGATGTTTTTAAAGCTGACAAAAGATGACATTTACAGGGATTCCAGGACCTGGTACAGGGATGCCGGCAGGGACCTCTTTTCGGACGAGATCATAGGCCTGTGCAAGAAATACGCAGGAAGGAAGGTCCTCGACCTGGGATGCGCCGCCGGCGCGTACTGCCTTGAGCTTAAAAGGTACGGGTTCGAAATTTCCGGCGCGGATATAAACGAGGAATATATCAGGATAGCACGGGAGAAAGGGGTCGATGCCCGCCTTATAGAGGATGCGCTCCCGTTCGGGGACGGGGCATTCGATACGGTCATATTGATCGAAGTGCTGGAGCACCTGCAGGACCCGGAGAGGGTCCTGAAAGAAGCAAAAAGGGTGGCCGGGAAAAATATACTCATAAGCGTGCCCAATTGCGGCGATTTCGAGGCCCTGAAGAGGTGCGGTCTCACGTATGAGCATTTCCTGGAGATGGACCACGTATCTTTTTTTACTAAGGACTCCTTGAGGGCGCTCTTTTCGAACTATTTCAACGATTTCAGGATACTGGAGATATCCCCGGTATATCCGCCCATCTTATCAGGGAACCCCGTTCTCCGTTCAGGGGTCAGGGCGCTTCGCAGGTACGGGATATTAAGGCCTGTTCTCTATTCCAGGTTGTTCGCGGTTTTGAACGTTGATGACCGGTCTTCCGGTCCGAAGTAAAGGGGCCATACAGATGATATCCGTCGTCTCGGTATTCTACGGCGAGAAAGAGTCCTCCGCAAAGTGCTTATTAAAAAGCCTGGAGGCACAGACCGCATCACACGAATTGATATTGATGGATAATACAAAAGATCGGTTCAGGTCTGTGGCCGCGGCGCTTAACGAAGGGGGGCGGAAGGCAAAAGGTAAGTACATAATGTTCGTACATCCGGACGTCGATCTTATATCATCTTCATGGATAGGCGATGCGGAAAAGATACTCGATTCCGCGGTAAACCTGGGAATAGCGGGAGTGGCGGGCATGAGCGAGGAGGGGCGTACGAATAAGGAGAGGGGGAGGAACGTCATCAAGTCCATAGATAAGCCGTGGGAATGGGGCAACCCCATCCACAGGCCGGAGCCCGTGCAGACGCTGGACGAGTGCCTCGTCGTCATACCAAAATGCGTATTCGACAGGTTCAAGTTCGACGAAGAGACATGCGACAGCTGGCATCTGTACGCGGTCGACTATTGCCTGAGCATACGGTCGGAAGGGCTGCATGCTTATGCGATACCGATGTATGTACATCACAGGTCCGAAAATTCTGCCGGTACGAAGTATATGGAGGATTTTTTCGGATATGCAGGATACAGAAGGAGGTATTATCCCACCCTTGTAAAGGTCCTGAAGAAGCACAGGGGACACGCCAAAAGGATCTATACCACCTGCGGGACCTGGAGCACGGCCTGCCCCCTGGCGCTGCAGAGGATATACGAAATGGCCTTCAGGGCCTTCTATCACCTGGGTGTCCTGTTGGGGTTAAGGTTCATATGGCGGGTATCAGGGCTGAAAGATATAGCATCGAAAGGATCGGACAGGTCTTCCGCATGAAATTTCTTTTTGTCGGCAATTTTTTTAAGAACGAAAATTACGGGGCCCCCGGCCACGTGATACAGCCCCTGAACGATATAGGTGAAAAGGGCCACCTTGCCCACGCCATCTTCAGGGACGACCTGCTCGGTTTCTCGCCGAAGAAGAACATCATGCTTAATACCATCCTGTTCATAGTATTTCCGGTAATGGCCGCGTTCAAGATGCTCTTCCTGGATATCAGGAATAGGTACGATTTCGTGGTCGTATCGAGCGGCGACGGTTTTTTCTATGCCATCCTGACGAAGATATTTTTCCTCACAAAACACCCCTTGCTGATCATGCGCTCTCACGGGCATGAGTTTTTATACAAAAAAGAGTATAAGCGGGAACTGTCAATGTCCAAAAGGTCTCATTTCAGGGTCAGGGAGAGGGTCTTCCTCTTCTCATACCGTATCCTGCAGGTCACCATATTTTCGCATCTCTGCGATAATATATTCGTCATGAACAGGGCCGAGGGGGACTATCTTGAGAGATCTTTTATGAAAGATAAAATATCGGTAATACCGACAGGCGTAAAACCCGTTTTTGCCGTTCCTGCGGAAGCGAAACGCGGCAGGGACATATTATTTGTCGGAGGGTGGTGCCACCTGAAAGGGTGTGCTTATTTTGTAGATATCATAAAGATACTTAACGATAGAAAGAGCGACCTCACCGTATCCGTCATAGGGACAGGGCTTAAGGACGGGGATGTGATCGCAGATTTCCCGGAAGAGATGGCGGACAGGATAAGGGTAATAAGGCTGCTTCCGAAGGATATGCTTAAAGAGGAGTATCTGAACCATAAGGTATTTCTCTTCCCCAGCCTGTTCGAGGGGTTCGGCAAGGTGGTCCTGGAAGCCATGGTCCTGGGCATGGCGGTGGTCGTCTCCGAAGGGTTGGGCGTATCAGAGGTCATATCGGACGGCCGGAACGGTTTTCTGGTCCCCAAAAGAGACGTAGAGAGGTTTGCTTCAACCGCCGGGATGCTTCTCGACGATCCGCAATTGAGGGAAAGGGTAGGGGAGAATGCCCGCAGGACGGCAGCGGGCATGAGGTCCGACCGTATAGCCGATATGTTCATCGATAGATGCATGGAGCTCCGTAATGGATAAGCGACCTTTAGTGGCTTTAGTATCGTTGCCCTCGAGGGCCTACTCGTCGGTCCTGCCGATGTCCTATATGTATCTTGCCGCATGGCTTGAGAAGAAGGGTATTGCCTCCGAAATAATAGATATAAAGAAGATACGTTATCCGGGCGATACGGCGGTCGCCGGCACGGATGAGACGGTCGAAAAGATACTGGCGATCATCGAAGAAAAAAGGCCGGAGTATGTCGGCTTCACATGTTATACGGCAGACCTAAATTCTCTCATGCAGATAAGCCGGCTTATCAAGGGAAGAATAAAGACGACGATAATAGCAGGCGGCATCCATCCTACCCTTAAGCCGGAGGATATCCTTTTCGACGGGAGCCCGGTGGACGTGGCGGCCATAGGAGAGGGGGAGAATACCCTGTACGAACTGGTAGAGAACGATACAAAAGGCGGGACTCTCGATGCGGTAGCCGGGATAGCTTATAGAAAAGGGGGCGTCGTAGTGCGCACGGGCGAGAGGCCGTATATGAAGGATCTCGGCGAACTGCCCATGCCTGCCTACGACAAGATAGATATGGATTTTTATTCGACCCCTCAGCAGTCGATGGTCCGGCATCTCTTTCTGTCAGGCGTGCGCATCTTCACGGCAAGGGGATGCCCGTATCTATGCACATTCTGCGCCAACAGGGACCAGAAGGTCAGGTACAGGCCGGTTAAGTCGGTGATCGAAGAGCTTGCCTTTCTTAAGAGAGAGTACGATATCGACGGGTTCTATATTAACGACGACACATTCTGTATGGACAGGAGAAGGACCTTCGAATTTCTCGATAAATTCGAAGAGCGCAAACTGGGCATGGTATGGGGGGTGGAGACGAGGGCAAACCTTCTTGACGAGGAGATGATAGTGCGTCTGAAGAAGGCAGGGTGCATACAGGTCGACATAGGAGTGGAGTCCGGGTCCCAGGAGATGCTCGACAGGGTAAAAAAAGGAATAAAGGTCGAAGATGCCGTAAGGACATTCGATCTATGCAGGCGCCATAAGATAAGGACGTTCGCCTGCTTTATGGTGAATATGCCCGGCGAGACGGAGAGGCACATAGACGCCAGTATCGCGCTCATGAAGAGGATACGATCTACCGTATACGGTATAAATATAACGATCCCGTATATCGGCACCAGGATATATGAGGAGTATGTGAAGCCGCCGCTCCGGCCGGACGAGTACGGTATATTCAGTTTTACCAACTCGTTCAGGCCGCTCAGGGACGGGAGGTTCCGGCTGGTGAGCCATTCGCTGAACGAAAAACGCATATATTATCTAAGGTTCAAGCGTTTCAAATTTTTCAGGTCCATTATGGACATAACTTTCGATCCGTTGTATTGGGGCATGATATTCAGGAGCAGCCGGAAGGTCCTTTATCTGAAACAGTTTTTCAGGGCGACGGTCTATCGCCTTTTTATGTATCCGGTCAAGCTTTTCAGGACCGTGAATTTCAAACCATGAGCGGCAGGCCCATGCAATCACGCGCGGAGAGATATCTCAAGGAGATCTTTTCGATCATAATGAGGATACTTTTTGTTCCCGTCTTCATAAGAGAATTTATCGCCCGGGACAAAGTCACCATAATCTCCTACCATGACCCCGACAAGGACGTTTTCCGCGCACATATGAGATACATCACACGCCATTATAGGATCATAGGCCTGGACGATCTGGTGGCGGCGCTTCGTGACAAAGAAGCATGGAGAGAGTTGCCCCGGAAGGCCCTCGTGATCACTATGGATGACGGCTTCTGCGGTAACCACGGCCTGATACCGGTCCTCGACGAATTTAAGGCCCCGGTCATGATATTTACCCGGCCGGATGAGATCGGATCCATCGGCGGCGTCCCCGGAAGGGAGGGACGATATCTGAATAAAAGCCAGATGCGGGACCTCATTGAACACGGGGCGTCATTCGGCGCACATTCCATGGAGCATCTCCCTCTTACACAACTGAGCCATGAAGAATCGGCATATGAAATGGCCGGTTCGAAAGACCTTCTGGAGGGGGCGCTCTCCGTAAAGGTGGACCATTTTTCATATCCATACGGAGATTACGGCGCCAGGGAGCTCGGTATATTGAGGAACGGCTCACGATACAGATCGGCGCGCACGGTCAAACCCGGCTGGGTCGGCCCCGGGACCGATCCGTATGAGCTGCCCAGTATGGGCGTAGGAAATAAGACGAGCGTCAATAAGATGGTGCTCGATATAACGGGTATCTTCCCTTTCCTGAGGGTCATAAGGAGCAGATTTTTCGAGCGCCATTTCAATAATTACAAGTCATGTATGAGTTATGTAACAGGTATATTCAATCTCAGGGGACCGATAAGACAACATACTCAGGCCCAGGCCGGGCTCATAAAGAGATATGCCGGGGGAAGGAAGCGCCTTGTGGAGATAGGGGTTTCGGAGGGCGGATCCGCCCTGGAGGCGCTTAAGGTAATGGACCCGAAAGGCACCATCTGGCTTATAGACCCGTACAGGTCGATCCTCTACCCTTATTTCAGCCTCAGCATGAAGATCGCAAAACACGCGCTCGGAAAATTCAACGACAGAGATATCGTCTTTATAAGGGATCACAGCTATAATGCCGTTAAGTCCTGGAGCGAAAAGATAGATTACCTCCTTATAGACGCAAACCATTTCGAAGAGGGTTTTATGAAAGATTGGAACGCATGGAGCCGGTTTGTGGCCGATGACGGTGTAGTGCTGGTGCAATCGACAAAGTCACCGTCCGGCCTCATGACCGGGTCCGGCATAGCCATAAGGCGATTATTGGCCGATCCCGGTTTCGGATGGTATATGGCCGATAAGGCCGACGCTACCGTTGTGCTGAAAAGGAAGCGCTGAACGCATATGAGAGATAGGCCGTTTTTGGATGCAGTCAGGTCCCATTCATCGGTGTGGGAGAAATGGCTTGAAGACAAAGACCTGAATAAAAGGGTCTACGCATCGATACGCGACAGGAGGTATTTTCTGGGCATTTTGAAAAGGGAGCTGTCCCGCCGCTCGGGTATAAAAAAAAGCGGCGCTATACTGGAAGAGGGTTGCGGCACGGCCATCGATTCCTGCCTCCTGAAACGGGAGTTCCCATACGCGGCTTTTTATGCCATAGATCTGAGCAGGGAAGCGGTCCTCCTTGCGTCGAAGATAAGCGGTCTCCTGGGCGCGCCTATCACCGTGACGGAAGATGACGCCACGGCGACAAGGTTCGCCCCCGGACATTTCGACCTCATCTTTTCACAGGGGCTTATGGAGCATTTCAGGGCGCCGGAGCTCTTATTGCTGGAGCAGCGCCGTATCCTGAAAGACGGCGGGATATCGGTCGTAAGCGTGCCTCAGAGGTATTCTTTGTTTACGATATTAAAGAAGTCGAAGATGGCTTTGGGGAGATGGCCGCACGGATGGGAGAGGGAATACTCCTTTTCGGAGATGGCCTCTCTCGGAGAGGCGTCCGGGTTCAGGGTCATCGGCATAGACGGTTATGGTTTCACTCTCGAGGACTTCGTTAAGAACGGGGTGCGCAGATTGGGGGATAATGGCGTATCGAGGGCCCTAATCGATCTTTCGGACGCCGTATTTTCCTTAATCGAATCATCGCTGGGAAAGCCGCTGAGGAAGCGCATCTGCAAACACATAGTCGCTATACTGGAAAAATGATATTTTTCTCATACCGGGAAAGGCGGGCGGTTTGAAGATCCTTTTCAATATAAGCCCGGCGGAGAGATGCGCAACGGGGGCCGGCACATACGCCAGGGAACTCCTGACGCACCTTTTGCAGGTAGATACCCGTAACTCTTATACGATATTCTCCGTGAAGAACCCGTTCGGCAGAACGCGCGGTTTCCCGGTCCAGGGAGAGAATAAAAATATTTCGCATGTATCCATATTCTTCCCGTACAGGTATATGAATATGCTCTGGAACAATTTTGGGTCCTTTCCGATAGAGAGGATGGCGGGCGTCAATGATGTGGCCCATTCCCTTGACAAGATAGCGCCTTTTACGAAGACGATGAAGACCGTCCTGACCGTACATGACATGTTATGGCACGTATCCGAGACCGGGAAGTACCGGAGAAAAGGGTTGGTGTATCAACAGATAATGGAAAGCATCAAGAGGGCCGGCGCCATAATAACCAATTCAGAGTTCTCCAGGGACGAGATATCGAAGTACCTCCCTTTCGCGAGAGAGAAGGTGCACATAATACCGCTGGGTGTATCGGAGCGCTTATTTCCTGTGGATAAGAGCGCCATACCCGGGGCGGTACATGAAAGATATCCATGGGATGACTATATATTGTATCTGGGCACTCTGAGCGATCCGAGAAAGAACGTCGAACTGATAGTGGACGCTTACGCTGATCTGAAAAAACGCAAAAGGGTGCGGGAGAAACTGCTTCTCTGCGGCGCCGTCTCCAGGCGGTATAACGCGGGTCTTTTACACAGCATAAAAAGGGCAGGGCTTCCGGACGACATAATCGTATGTTCCGGGTGGATCCCGGATAGCTACATCTCATACATATATAATAAGGCGCGGATCGTCCTATTCCCGTCCCTCTATGAAGGTTTCGGGCTTCCGGTACTGGAGGCGATGGCATGCGGTAAACCTGTCATAACATCGGATATCCCGCCTATGAATGAGGTGGCCTCCGATGCCGCTATCCTGATAGATCCGAGGGACGGTAAGGCAATGGCCGATTCCATGGAGATGCTCTTATCGGATACGGTTTTATACCGGAAGATGGCAGATAAGGGATTGCGCAGGGCGAAGGACTTCCCGTGGACAAGGACTGCGCGCGAGACCCTCTCCGTATATGAAAAGGTATGCGCATGAATAAGATGAAAGTTACGGTCATATCCGGAAGTTTCCCGCGGATGCGGTGCGGCGTCGGGGATTACACAAAGAAGATGACGGATATCATGCTGCGTAAAGATGTGCGGATGGAAGTTCTGACCAGTTCCGACGGCAGTATCCGGGAGGCCGGATACGTCCACCCCGTAATAAAAAAGTGGAATATATTTTCGTTGTTCAAGATAGCCGCGTTCATAAGGAGGTCCTCTCCCGATATAGTGCATCTTCAGGCGCCGACCCTCAGCTACAGGGCCACCTTAAGCGCCGTCAGCATCCTTCCCGCCGTATTGAAGATGTTCTGCAACCGGGTGCCCGTAATGCTTACGATCCATGATTACGCGATATCAGGCACGCTCAATAAATTTCTGTTCCTCCCTCTTTTCCTGTTTTCGGATATTATAGCGGTGACGAACGAAGAGGACAGGAACGATATCGCAGGGCGCTTTCCTTTTCTGCGCGGCAGGATAAGGAAGGTCCGGATGGGGCCGTTCCTAGAAGTGTCGGAGCCGGATGAAGCCGAGAAGGCCGGCCTTCGCGCGAAGATATTTTACAGGAGCGGCGACCGTTTTATATCTACATTAGGGTTTTTAAAAAGAGACCGCCATTTCGATGTCATAGTAAAGGCATTCCACCGTTTGAGCGTCCGCGACGAACATCTGAAACTGCTCATCCTCGGCGACACGCAGAGGGAGCGCGACAACCCGTATGTAAGATATGTGCTGAGCTTGATCAAGTCGTTCGGGATCGAAGATAAAGTCCATTGGGCAGGCCTTTGCGGCCCGATAGAGGCCTCTTTCTATATACCGCTTTCGGAAGTCGGGATACTCCTCTTTGACCGCGGGGCAAGCTTCCGCAGGTCCAGCATCATAAATTATATGGTCCGAAACGTCCCGGTAGTGACGAACATCGTCCCGGACCACAGCGGGGATACGGAGCTGACGGGATCGGGGGCATGCTCGATAATAAATTCTCTAAGCGAGGACGAAGTCTGCGCAAGGACAGAGGCCGTCCTGTATGACGGGAGTTTGGCGCGATCCCTTAAAGGGAAGATGGCGGCGCAGGCAGATAAATTCAACTGGGATACGATCGCCGGCGACATTCTGCGCATCTATTCCGGGATGCTGAAAAGATGAATAGCCGCAAACCCGACAAGATACTGATAATCAAATTATGGGCCATCGGAGAGGTAGCTCTTGCGACACCATGCATCGCCGGACTTGCTTCCGCCTTTCCCGGGGCAGAGATCTCTTTCCTGGTGGGCCGGCGCGCCATGGATATAGTTTCCGCCAACCGCGCGATAAGCAGGGTCTTCCCGGTAGACGAAGATATTTTTTTAAGACCGTCCCCGGCGCGATTATTATCGCTTATAAAGAGATTGAGGAGAGAGAAGTTCGACCTGGCAGTCACCCTGCACCACGCCGCCCATTTCTCGTTTTTTGCCGTTCTGATAGGCGCCCGGCAGAGGATAGGGCTCAGGAGGCCCGGTTCGTTAAGTTTCAATACCGCCGACATCGTGAGCGACGGCGCTACCGGCCCGAAGATATTCGATTATCTGAACGTGCTGAAGCTGCTGCCCGTCCCGGTCGCTCCTCAGGATGCCAGGATATCCGTAGAGACCGATGAGTCGGATGCGATGCGCGTGGATGCGTTGATGAAAGAGGGCGGACTCCGGGATAAGAGGTTCGTCGTGCTGTCATGCACGGGCGGGGAGAACCCTGCGGCGTCGAGGATGCGATCAAATGTGCCTAATAAGGTATGGCCTCCCGACTATTACAGGAGGTTATGCGACCTGATACTGGATGGTTCGGAATATAAAGTGGCTGTGGTGGGCGGAGAGGGGGAGGTCCGGCGCGCCGCCTCGATAGCCGGCGAAGGCCGTCCCCGGGCAGTCGACCTGACAGGCAGGATGAATCTGCGGGAAGTCAGGATACTGGCAGAGAAGGCGCTCCTGTCGGTGACCAACGATTCGGGCCCATTGCATGTATTGAGCGCAGCACCCTCGCCGGTCATTGCCATATTCGGTCCGACCGACCCCTCGCTTATATGCGCCCCTTCGGGAAATATCCATATCATGCGGGAGGAGATGGAGTGCAGCCCGTGTTATGACGGAAAGACGTTCCCCAACATGGTGCGGGAATGCGGTTACGCTTCCTGCATGCGGGCCGTCACGCCGGAAAAGGTCTTTAAAAAGATCTGCGAGATCGCAGAAAAAGGCGGGAAGTCGTGAAGGCGATTTTTATCGTATCCGTTTTTCTCCTGTTTTATACGTACTTTTTCTACCCGCTCATCCTTGTGATCATCAGCAAGCTCAAGGTCCAACGCCCACAGCCCAAAGCAGAAGTGAGTTGCCCGGGCGTTTCGATGGTCGTAGCGGCATACAATGAGGAGAAGGTGATAAAGGAGAAGATAGAGAATTTTTTATCACTCGACTACCCTCCGGAGAAGATAGAGCTGGTGATCGGTTCGGACGGTTCGACCGATGGTACGGCGGATAGAGTAAGGCCGTTTATGGGTGCCAGGGTAAGATTGTTCGAGTTTTCCAAAAGACGGGGCAAGGCAGCCGTGTTGAACGATATAGTGAAAGAGGCTCAAAACCGGATAATACTATTTTCTGACGCGGATACGATGTATGACAGGGAAGCCGTGTTGAAGCTCGGCAGACATTTTTCGGACGGTAGTACGGGCGGCGTCTGCGGCAGGTTGACGCTCTCCGAAACGGCCGGCTCTCTGGTAGAAGAGGGGCTTTACTGGAGATACGAAAATTTCATAAAGGAGAAAGAGTCGTCCATAAAGACGATAGCGGGGATAAACGGCCAGATATTCGCGGTAAGAAGAGAGCTCTTTGAAGATCTGCCGGAAGATGCCATAGCGGAAGACCAGGTAACGGGTGTGAGGATAATAGGGAAGGGGTACCGGATCCTCTTCGAGACCGGCGCGGCCGCGCATGAGCGCGCCGGGACCATGCGCGAGGAGTTCGAACGGAGGGCGCGTATAAGCGCGGGGAACTTTCAGTCGATAGCATATTCCATGCGCGCATTGAACCCGGCTTCCGGATTTTCCTCTTTTGCCCTATGGTCGCATAAAGTATTGAGATGGTGCGCCCCGTTCCTTCTGATAGCGGCATTCCTTTCCAATATGGCCCTTGTCCGCGATCATCCATTCGCGGTCTTTTTCTACGCGCAGGTAGTTTTTTACTTGATTTCGATATCTCATTGTGCTTTAAATAAGTATTGTATCGACGTACCGCTCTTCCGTGTGGCGGCATATTTTACATTGATGAACGCAGCCATACTGGCGGGGTTCTTCAGGTTTATAACAGGCGCACAGAAAGTGACGTGGAATAGAAAATGCGGTACCTGATATTGTACGTCTTTATCTTTTCGGCAAGTTTTATCGTTACGCTTGCCGGAACGCACGTCCTGATACGCAAACTCCGTTTTTTGCGCGAGGTCGATGCGGAAGATTCTCGCATGTTCTTCGGCCGCGACATGGCAAAGCCGGGCGATGTCTATATACCCACGATGGGAGGGATCGCGATCGCGTTAGGCCTGGTCATCTCGTTGCTCCTGTCATTAAAAGTCATCGACGGCGACAATGCCGCGGATCTCATGGCGGGGTTGATCACTATAATACTCATCGCGCTCATAGGCGTCTTCGACGACATACTTATTGTCAGGAGGATCTGGCGTATCCTGCTTCCTGGCATGGCCGCCCTTCCTCTAATAATGGTAGATTCCGACCCGACGAAGATAGATATTTTCGGTTATGTTCTGGAGATCAGCCGGTTTTATTCATACACCATAATATTGATAGGCGTGATAACCTGCGCAAACCTTGTGAACATACTGGCCGGATTTAACGGTCTCGAGGCGGGTTGCGGCGCTATCGCATGCGCTTCTTTATTTGCGGTTTCAGCGATGCTGATGAAGATGGAACCATATAAGTATTCGGCATCGTCATCGATGATAGCTTTGACCATGTGCGCGGCGTGCCTGGCGTTCCTCGTCTTCAACTGGTACCCGGCGAAGATATTTCCGGGTAATGTCGGGACATATACAATAGGAGCCGCGATAGCTAGCGTCGTCATCATAGGCGATATGGAGAAGGCCGGGGTCATAGCCCTCACGCCGCAGGTAGCGGAGTTCTTTTTGAAGATGAGGGGAGGCTTCAGGGCGGCGAATTTCGGTATGCTTGTGAACGGTACCCTGAAATATGAAGGTAAGGTCTACTCCCTGACCCACCTTTTCATGAAGTACACAAAAGTAAGCGAGAGACGTCTCGTCGGATATATACTCGGGCTTCAGGCGGTCTTCGGGATGGTCGCTATCTGGAGTGTCTTCTGGTACAGATGAAGAGGGTCACGCGGCCCTTCGGTCGAGGACGAAGACGCTTCCTTTCGTCTCTTTCGCTTTCGTCTTCACGCCCACGGCTATATTGGTCAATTCCGCGTAGCTTGATATGTCGCGGATCGCGTTTGATACTCCTGCCATCGATATGCTCATGATAGGGAATTTTACCATCTGGCCCTGCCGGTTCTTTTCCAGGATATAACCCAGGTCTATATCGTCCCTGGTATAGAATCCCCTGATCTTCTTGTCAAAATTTTCTACGATATAATCCGTGACCGCTTCCGACCTGTCCGGGGACGTCACTATGAAGAAGTCGTCCCCTCCTTCATGGCCGAGAAAGTCGTCTGGGTTACCCTTTTCGGCAATGGCGTCCTGGAGCGTCTTCGCGGTGAACTTTATCACGTCATCGCCTTTGGATATCCCGTACTTGTCATTGTAGGCCTTGAAATTATCCAGGTCCGAATGGATGGCGACGAATTTCTCGTTGAGTCGGATCCTCTTCTCTACCTCTTCGCGGATCACGTTATTCCCGGGAAGTTTTGTGAGGGGGTTGGCATTCTCGGCGCGGTCCTTCATCTTCTGCAGCGCTATCGTCATCTCATTGAATGTCTCACCGAGCTCCTGGATCTCATCGCTCGTCTTTATCTTGACGCGCAGGTTGAGGTTGCCGCTTGAGATGTCCTTTGTGGCGAGGTTCAGTATCTTTATGGGACGGATTATCGTCTTCGACAGTATCATCCCCAGTATGAGGTTGGCTATTATTACGGCAATGATAGTGAATGTTACGGGCGTGTAGATCTCCCTCAGGGCCATCTGGAGGTTCCCCAGCTGGTAGGTGACCTCCGCCACGTAGGGGAACTCCTCATCCACGAAGAGGGGGATGAATATGTCGATATGCTGTTTGCGCACATCGACGTATGAACAGAACCATTTTTCCTTGGCTTCCGATTTTGATATGTCGCATGCGCGCCGCAGGTCCTCCGGGACAACGTTCTTCTGTGCCGCGTAAACGGGGTCGTTGGAGGTGACTATATTGCCCTTTTTGTCAAATACCGATATCCTGTCGACGACCCTCTCTTTGGCAAGCGACTCCACCGCTATGCGGAATAGGATAGAGGGGTCCTGCTGTATGGTGGGATCCTTGAGGAGGTTCTCCAGGGTATTCTTGACTATTATCGCGCCGAGCCGGGACCTGTAGGAATTATAGGATGTCATCACGGTCAGCTGGTTCTTCGCCTCTATGGCCGTAAAGACGAATATGAAGAAGATAGAAAAAACGACCATGAGGGTCGTTATCCTTACCTGTAGCGTTGTTTTTGCCAAACCGGCCACAGCATCTCCTTTATTTCTGATTATATTACCATATTTTTCACGATTTGCAATACAAATATTGATTTATTTCTCCCCCTTGCCTTGACAGGCAGGAGAAGATAGGATATACTTAATGAAAGTTTATATTGATATATATTAGGTTATATTATTACATAGATATTGCTATTATAGATAGATTTTACGCGTTGAGAGGAAAGTGGAAAAAACTCCCCTTAAGCAGAGCTGGCAGGTAGCGCGGGTCTTCATCTGGCTTTTTGTCATATTAGCGCTGGTCGTGGCTTTCTTTTTCACTTACAATACCTACCTCATAGATACCTCGCTTGAAAATCTGAAGTTCTCGCTCAGTAAGGTTTCCGCAGCACGGACGATCGAGGAGACGCGCGACCTGAAGATGGTCCTCGGCGAGGCCCTCATAAAAGAGGTCTCCGCCGAAAAACTTGATACTGCGAGCGTCGTGAACCTGGAATTCGGGCAGAATATAATCGCGGAAGCCAAGATAAAGGACCAGTTAAAAGACCTGAGGACTATCCTCACCAGCGTCGTAAAGAGCAAAGAGGCCAAAAGGTCAAAAGTCCTGCTGGCCCTGGACGCCCTTAATGAGAAAGTGCGACGGGCTATGGTGTGGGTCCAGTTCAGGATACGCGGTAAGGCGAAGCCGGGCGTTGAAGTGAAGGATACCGCTCTCCTGGATAAGGCGCGCGAATCGGAGGCGGCCTGGCAGATGGAGGACGCCATCGCAAGCTACAACGCCTTCATATCGCAATACCCCGACTACAAGGACATAGGGTGGGTGAGACTGAGGCTGGGGTATGCGAACCTGAAGATGGGGGAACTGAAAAGGGCTGAAAAGATATTCTCCGAGGTCGCTAATTCTTATTTAGGTTCCGAAGAGACGCTTGTGGCGCGGAGATTTCTCGTCACCATAAATAATATAAAGCGGTCCCTCAAGGAGAAAGATGTGCTGCTTAATAAGCTCGCCGCTGCGAAGACAGAGATCGAGCGCCAGAAGATCTATTACGACATAGGCGTCATAGACACATACAATTATAACCTCGGTTCCGCCCGCGATTTCTTCAGAAAGGCCATAGAGATAGACCCGAAGAGCCTCCTGGCGCAGAAGGCCCAGTTCAATATCGGCTGGTCCCTTAAGTTCCAGAACGACCTTGAAAAGAGCGCGCTTGTCTTCGAGGACGTCATAAACATATATGCCAAAGGCGATATAGTGCTGAACGCCAAATATCAGCTCGCAGACGCTTACCACAAGGGCGGTAAGTACGAAGAGGCGATCAAGATATATAAAAAGATAGCGCAGGATTACAAAGACAAGCCGATAGCACCGCTGGCGCAATTCCAGGCGGGCTACTCTTATCTCTATAATATGAACGACCCTATACAGGCGAGCGACGCGTTCAAAGAATTGAACAGCGAATTCAAATCGAGCGCGCTCGCCAGCTATGCCTCCCTGGACCTTGTTCCCAGTTTGGAATCGCGTTTCAGGGATTTTGCCTTTTCTCTTCTGATGGAGGGCAAATACGATAAGGCGAGAGAGGCGTTCGTCAAGGCGATCGAGGTGAACGCGAAAGACGCATGGGCCCATGGCGGCCTCGGCAGCTCCCATACCAAGCTTGGAAATATAAGAGACGGTGTCCTGGAGACCCGGACGAGCATACAGATCCTCCCCGATGAATATACCTATTCTGCCCTCGGTTTTTGTCTCGAGATGGAAGGGAAGGCGAAGGATGCCATAGAGGCTTACAAAAAAGCGGTCGAGAAGAATAAAAATTTCATGCCTGCCCGCAACAATATGGGACGCCTGTATGAGATGGAGGCGCGGTACGACGAAGCTATCGCAGAGTACAAAGAGGTATTGCGTATAGACCCGAATTATTCCTGCGGATGGAACAATTTAGGCCACGCATACTGGATCAAGGGAGAGGCGCTCCTGGCCATAGAAGCGTTCCGTAAGGCGACGGATCTGAAGCCGAGCTGCGTCGAGGCGCATTATAACCTCGGCCTCGCATTGAATGTGCTGCGTAGAGAAGAAGAGGCAATAATGGAGCTCAAGGCAGCCCTTAAGATAATGCCGGACCTGAAGGAAGCGAGGGACGAACTCGAGAGGATAGCGGGCGGCGCCGCTAGGATATAGTGGATAAAATATATCGCCCGGTTAAGAGAGCGGTTACCGTCTTTGTGGCCTTATCCGTTTTTCTTGCTGCTCCGGCCGGCCTGGCCCAGGAGAAGGAAAGAGAGGCGGTTAAGAAAGGCGCCCCGGCGATAACTCAGGGGGAGGTAGCCCGCCTCATAGGGACGGAGATGGCGATCAAAGAAAATTTTATTGAAAGGCTGAAGGATATGGGGATAACGCCTTTGGGTGAATGGAGCGCAGAGAAACCGTTGACTAAAGAGAGTTTCGATGCGATACTTCTGCGTGTCGCAAGGCGCAGCCCTGTCGCGGAAAATATGGAGCCCGATAAGTTGCTCGAAAAGATGGGGCTCCCGCCGCGGGACGTATCGTCGGAGGGTGTCAAAAAGATCATGGCAAGCGACGCATTCCGGAAGACCGTCATAAATCCGCGGCTCATACTCTGTCCGCCGATACTGCCTTTCCCGCCGGTCTATAAGATAGAGACGACCGTATCGAAGGATATATTGAGCGAAAAGGACATCTCAACGGGGATATTGACGGTCCCTTCGGCGGCGGTGGAGTTGCCGCCGGGTCCGGGACCTGTCGATGATGTCGTGCCCGATGACGACGATGACGACGTGGTCGATGATGACGTAATACCCGATGACGATGATGTGGTCGTTGATGATATCGCGCCGGACGACATTGTGCCCGATGATGTAGTAGATGATGTAAGTAACCCTTAAGTGCGGCATTTCTCTATTGCGAAAATATGATAACGATGAATAACAGGCGATTACTGATAGGTCTACGTTTGTATGGGGCGCTTACCTGCGCGGCGCTCTTCTCTCTTATTCCCTCCGGTTGGGCGGAAGACGGGCATGTAGCCGTTTCGTCAGAATCCCAGACGCTGGTCATAGACAAGACCGATAGGGAAGACGCCGATGCCGGGGCCGAACGGGTAAAGAGTTATCTTGAAAAGGCGAGGGAGGCATATAAGAAAGGGAGCCACAAGCTCGTTGTGCTCGAGAGCTACAAGGTGCTCCTGGAAGACCCGGAGAATGCCGAAGCGAAAGAGTTTATCGCGAAATCGGAACGCAAGGCAAAACTTGTGCAGGAGAGAAGGAAGATCGACGAGCCCAGACAATATGAGCGGGAGACAAAGATAGCGGAGGATAAGCGTAAGAAAGAAGAGGCCGCACAGAAAGAGGCCGATAGAAAGGCCCGCATCGAAGAGGAGAAGGCGAGGGCAGCCGAAGAGAAACGCCTTGCCGACGAAGTCAATAGAGCCAGAGAAGAGGCAAAGCTCAAGGCCGAAGAAGAACGCAAGGCAAAGATAGCCGAGGAAAGGCGCCTGAGAGATGAGGTCAACCGCGCCAAGGAAGAGGTAAGGCGTAAAGACGAGGAAGCCCGCAAGACAAAACTCGCCGAAGAGAGATGGATCGCCGATAAGGCCAGGAAGGCCAAAGAGATCGAGAAGCTCCAGGCAGAAGAGGCCCGTAAGGCCAAACTCGCCGAAGAGAAACGCCTCGCCGATGAAGCCAGGAAAGCCAAAGAGGCAGAGAAACTGCAGGCCGAAGAATCTCGCAAAGCCAAGATCGCCGAAGAGAAACGCCTCGCAGATGAAGCCAGAATAGCCAAGGAAGAAGCGCTCCGTAAAGCCGAAGAGGCCCGTAAGGCAAAGCTCGCCGAAGAGAAACGCCTCGCCGATGAAGCCAGGAAAGCCAAAGAGGCAGAGAAACTGCAGGCCGAAGAATCTCGCAAAGCCAAACTTGCCGAAGAGAAACGCCTCGCAGATGAAGCCAGAATAGCCAAGGAAGAAGCGCTCCGTAAAGCCGAAGAGGCCCGTAAGGCAAAGCTCGTCGAAGAGAAACGCCTCGCAGATGAAGCCAGAATAGCCAA
>JBAZKM010000014.1 GCA_041650805.1 Candidatus Omnitrophota bacterium
CGCCACATTCCCGATCAAGGGTAAGGTGACCCTCACCCGTCCCAATGACGCATCGGAGATATGGAGGATCAATACGAACCAGTCGATCACCTGGACGAAGCAGGGGAATATGTCCACGGTCAACGTATACTACTCGACCAATAACGGGACGAACTGGACGAAGGTAAATGAGAACCCCGTTGACGCCGCGGGCGGCAACTACACCTGGAACCTCAACTCGAGCACCAACGCCTCGACCCAGGCGAAGATAAGCGTCAACTACACCGCCGATGAAGCGAACGTATCCGACTCGTCCGAGAACCCGTTCAAGGTCATACGCCTCACCGTAACGAGCCCCAATAACGGCACCGAGAACTGGAAGGCGAACTCCACGTACAAGATAACATGGACCTCCGCCAATATCGATTACGTGAATCTATACTACTCTCTCAATAACGGCTCGTCCTATACGATGATACCCGGAGCCGACAACCTGACGGCAGGCGATAGCGAATTCAACTGGTCGATAGCCAACAACATCATGACCTCTAACAACGTCCTCGTGCTCGCCGAGGACACGGGGAACACCTCGGTCAACGACACATCGAACGCCACATTCGCCATAATACCTAACCTCACCATCACCAACCCGCAGAACGGAATAGCCCTCATAGCCGAGGACCCGTACAATATGACCTGGACTAAGACAGGTAACTATACCGGTAACGTTAAGCTGGAGTATTCCGTGAACGGCAACGGTACATGGGTTGCCATAAATAATTCTTCATCGAGCAACTCGCCCTACACCTGGACGGCCGTACCGGGGGACATACTCTCCGAGGATTGTTACGTCCGCATAACGAGCTTGGCCAATGCCA
The DNA here is from genome assembly GCA_041650805.1 of Candidatus Omnitrophota bacterium. Lineage (NCBI taxonomy): Bacteria > Pseudomonadati > Candidatus Omnitrophota > Candidatus Omnitrophota bacterium. The sequence continues at coordinate 858 of JBAZKM010000014.1, forward strand.
ACGCCACCGATGAGTCGAACGCAGGGTTCTATATAAGAGGTAACATCACCGTCACAAGCCCCAACGGTGACGAGAACCTGCAGGTCGGTAACTCCTCTAATATAACCTGGACGCGCAAAGGAAATATCACCACAGTCAATATCTACTACTCTTCGAATGACGGAGCCAACTGGACCCAGCTTAAGGCGGGTGCCTCATCGCCGAACGCCACCGGCAGCTGGCAATGGGACATGCAGCTCAACACGACCACCTCGACGCAGTGCCGGATAAATATCACCGACCCGAATAACGAGGCCAATACGTGGGACATCTCGAACCAGACGTTCAGCGTCATAGGGCGGCTCGAGCTGGACAATCCTACTAACGCGAGCATCGTCCTGAGCTATCCGGGTTACACCAACATAAGCTGGACCAGGTACGGCGGCATATCGTACGTCCAGGTGAGGTACTCCAACGACTCCGGCGAGACGTGGCCCGACGGTAAGATCATAGCGCCGAACATATCGGCCACAGCCAGCCCGCTCAACTGGACGATACCGAACGACATAAGCGCCCAGCTCAAAGTGAAGGTCATCGATACCGGTAACGCCAACGTCACCGACGACTCCAATAATACCTTCTCCATAAAGGGCGGCATACTCCTGATCGCACCCAATGGCAACGAGAACTGGACGGTCAACACATCCCAGACGATACAGTGGAAGACGACCGGTACCTATATACAGCCGATATTACTCCAGTACTCCGACAATAACGGGACCAACTGGACCGACATAGATACGGTCATGCCTGGCGGCGACGCCGAGGTGAAGAACCTCTCCTGGACGATACCCAATAACATATCGAGCGAGGCGAGGGTGCGGGCGGTGACGCAGGAGAACGCTTCCACCATAGACGTATTGGACGGCTCCAACGGCACGTTCAAGATAATAGGCAATATCTCTCTTACGCAGCCGAACGGAGGCCAGACCTGGTATGTGAACGAGTCACGAGAGATAAGATGGAACTCTAAAGGTACCTTCCCTGTCAGGATCGAATACTCGAATGATTCGGGCGTATCGAACTGGGCAGTAGTCAATAATACGGTCACGAGCTACCCCGGACTCAATATATACAACTGGACCGTCCCGGACGATAACTCCGAGCTCTGCATAGTAAAGGTATCCGATAACAGGACGATATTCCAGTCGCTCGTCACGAGCCAGTCGAACGCCACGTTCTCTATCCGTCCCGTGATAAGCGTCACCCAGCCGGTCTCAGGCCAGAACGTTGTTGCCCACTCCGGCAATACGCCCATACGGTGGAACTACACAGGCAGTACTATCGCCAACGTTAAGGTGCAATACTCCCTGACGGGCACCGCCCCGTGGACCGATATAGCCACGGTTAACGTATCGAACGGCTCCAACTACATATGGCCGGAGGTCCCCACCACCACCTCCACGACCACCAAGATACGCGTGTATGATGTCGACAACGCGAACGTAACGAACACTTCCGACGGTTTCAACATCGTAGGTTCCCTTATGATAAGTTCGCCGAACGGCGGAGAGAACTGGACCGCCGGCTCGTCGAGGCAGATCATCTGGACCAGGTACGCCGTTTCGACACTGAACATAAGCTACTCCCTGAATAATGCTTCCACCTGGTTCAATATAAATAACAGTTTCGATACGAGCACCAATACGACATGCACCTGGGATATACCGACGGACCTCTCGGTGTCCAACCTGACCCTCATAAGGATACAGGATACGTCAAATCCGGATAACGTAAGCGATGCATCCAACGCCACATTCAATATAACGCCCGATCTCAACATACTCCATCCCGAATACGGAGATATCTTCAGGGCGGAAGATACCCACTACATCACATGGTCAAAGACGGGCACCAATCTCAGTTACGTGAAGCTGGAGTATTCGACTAACGGCGGAGGCAGCTGGAGTAACGTGGACGCCAATGCCACGGTGGATAATAATGCCAACTACACATGGGTCTCGGTGGACGGCACTATCCTCTCCGATACGTGTCTTATCAGGATAAGCGATCCCGGTAAGCCGGAGGTCAATTCCACCTCCAACTCAAGTTTCTCCATAAAAGGGAAGATCATACTTACCAGGCCCGTAGAGGCCGCCGAGAACTGGAAGGTGGGCACCAACCAGTCGATAACGTGGACGAAACAGGGCAATATGTCCGCCGTCAATATATACTATTCGACGAATAACGGTACGAACTGGACGAAGATAAACCCGAGTCCCGTCAACTGTTCCGGCGGTAGCTATACATGGACATTGAACGCCTCGACCGCCGCATCGGAAGCGGCCAGGATAAGCGTCAATTATACGGCCGACGAAGCGAATGTATCCGGTTACTCCGACAATCCGTTCAAGGTCAGCAAACTGATGATCACGACCCCCAACCTGGGCACCGAGAACTGGAAGGCGGGGGATACATATGAAATAACATGGAACGCTTCGTCCATAAACAAGGTCAACGTATCCTACTCCATAAATAACGGGTCGAGCTGGATAGGCATACCGGGCGCGCAGAATATAAGCGCTTCGAACCAGTCCTTTAACTGGACTATCGCCAATAACACTGTCACGTCGAATAGCGCCCTCATACTGATAGAGGATGTGTCCAATACCACCATAAACGACACCTCGAACGCCACATACGCCCTGATACCGAACTTCACGATAATCCATCCGCAGAACGGCGACCCTCTGATAGCGGAGTCCTCGTCCAGCATAACATGGACCAAGGTCGGCAATTATACAGGCAACGTGAAACTGGAATATTCGACCGACGGGAACGCCACGTGGCTGCCGATAAATAATTCGACATCGAGCAACTCGCCGTACTCCTGGACGAGCGTGCCCGGAGATGTCCTGTCGGAAGATTGCTATGTACGGATAACGAGCCTCAATAACGCCAACGCGACGGATGACTCGAACTCAAGCTTCTACATACGGGGCAATATAACGGTGACTTCACCGAACGGTTTTGAGAACCTCCAGCTCGGTAACTCCACCAATATAACCTGGACGAAGAAGGGCAATATAACGACCGTCAACATCTACTATTCCTACAATAACGGTACGAACTGGACCCAGCTCCAGGCGGGCGTTAACGCCGCGACAGGTTCATGGCAGTGGGATATAGACCTCAATAACGTGACGATATGCGAAGGGTTGGGGCTGGTCAACATCACCGACGCCAATAACGAGGCGAATACATGGGACGCGTCGAATAATACCTTTACGATGCTGGGCAAGCTCATCCTCACCTATCCTAGCGCGAGCGACATCGTCTGGACATATACGGGGACCAATACTACGAATATCACCTGGACCAAATACGGCGGCATAGTGAACGTGAACCTCACCTATGATAACTCGAGCGGTGTGACGAAGATCATAAATTCAAGCACCTCCGCCGCCGCGCCGAAGTATATGTGGACGATCCCCGACGACATAGGGACCAACCTCATAGTGAGGGTCATGGATACCGGTAACGCCAACGTCACCGACATATCGGATAATCCTTTCGCCATAAAGGGGAGCATGCAGGTGCTCCAGCCGAACGGGAGCGAGAATTGGACGGTCAATACCTCTTACGCCGTACAATGGAAGACGAAAGGCTCCTATATACAGCCGCTCCTGATACAGTATTCTGCCGATAACGCGACGTGGAAAGGAAACTATAGCGTCCTGGCAGGCGTGGATAATGAGACGAAGACGTACAACTGGTCCGTGCCCGACGACATCGCCAATACGGTGAAGGTCAGGATCTCCACCCAGGAGAATGCCTCTTCCATAGACGTGACTGATTCATCCGACGCCAACTTCAGCATAATAGGTAATGTCACGGTCCAGTCGCCAGACGGCAACGAGACGTGGTATTACAACGAAACGAATAACATACAGTGGCTCGCCAAAGGTACCGTAACGCCGGTCAACATATCCTACTCCGTCAATAACGGTTCGGGTTGGACGCTCATCAATAACACCGTCACCGGCTCGACAGGCCTAAATAACTATTCGTGGACCGTACCCGACGAGAACAGCGAGACGTGCCTTATCAGGGTCTCCGACAACAGGACCATATACAAAGACCTTGTCACCGACGATTCCAACGCCGTATTCAAGATAAGGCCGTATATAAATATGACACAGCCGGTCTCCGGCCAGAACGTCATAGCGCACTCGGCTAATACCGCCATACGCTGGACATCTACCGGCACGAAGATAGACAATGTCAGCATACAGTACACGACGAACCGCGGAGTGAACTGGACTAATATAGAGACCGTGCCGGTCGAGTACGGCGCCAATTACACATGGCAGCCGAGGGTCCCCGATGTCACCTGCGATAACGACACCATAATAAGGGCTTTCGATACCGTCAACAACAATGTCACATGCTCCACGGCCACATTCAATATAGTCGGCGGCCTCCAGGTAAATGACCCGGCCGGCGGCGAGAACTGGAGGATAGGTTCGACGTCGAATATAATCACATGGACATCTTACGCCATAAACCTCCTCAATATAAGCTACTCGAAGAATAACGGCTCGAGCTGGACGAATATAACCAACAATTACGCGGCAAATTCATCGTCCTACAACTGGACCATCCCGAACGCCACCATAGCCAACAATACCGTCATAGTGCGCGTCCAGGATATGGCCAATCCGTCTATAGTATACTCGACCTCGAACCAGTTCAACCTGACCGCAGATTTCGATATAACTCATCCGGAGTATAACGACGTGGTCATAGCGAACGAGAGCTATTACATCACCTGGACCTCCAAAGGGTTGAACACAACCGATTACGTGATACTGCAGTATTCGACCAATAACGGTTCGAACTGGAGCTATGTCGTCCCGGGAGGTAATAATACGACGGTCAATAGCGGTAATTACACGTGGGACCCTGTCCCGGGCGGCGTACTGTCTAATGGCTGCCTGATACGTATCACGGATACGAACAATCCCAATGGTTATAATACGAGTAACAGCTCCTTCATAATACGCGGTAATATAAGCGTGACGAGGCCTAATACGGGATCGGAGGGCTGGCAGGTAGGCGATAACGAGAACGTGAATTGGACGATAAAAGGGAATATATCTCTCGTCGACGTCTACTATTCGCACAATAACGGTTCAAACTGGACGAAGGTGACGCCTTCACCGGTCAACGCCTCGAACCAGACATGGACATGGCCCATAAACCTGAGCACGACCACAAGCACCACCGCCCTTATAAAGGTAGCGGAGTACGGTAATGAGAATAATGTTAGCGACATCTCGAACAATACCTTTGAGCTGAGAGGCCGCCTCAATCTGCTCACGCCGTCAAGCTCTGGGTTGGTCCTCAGCTATAACGGTTCATCCGTCTATAATATAACCTGGGAGAAGTTCGGCGGTATGACGAAGGTGCGCCTGAGATACTCCACCGACGGCGGCCAGACGTTCCCGGACCCGTATATCATACAGGATAACCTGAGCGCAGGCGCCGGCACACATCAATGGACGATACCAAACTCCATAGGTTATAACCTGAGCGTCAAGGTGGAGGACCAGGATAACGTCGTCGTGAACGACACGTCCAATAATACGTTCGCGATAAAGGGCGCCATGCAGCTCCTGGCGCCGAACGGGAATGAGTCGTGGCTTAAAGGCACCCAGCAGGTCGCCCAGTGGAAGCCGACCGGCACCTATCCGGGCAATGTGAAACTGGAGTACTCCAACAATAGCGGCGCCAACTGGTCGGAATTTGCCCTTAAGTCGGCAGGCACCGATAACACGACGCAGAATGCCAATTGGACGATACCCGACGATATAACGTCCACCGCCATGGTGCGCGTCATCACACAGACGGGCAATGCCTCTATCGAGGTGAATGATACATCCGACGATCTCTTCAAGATAAAGGGCGGTATTCTCGTTACTCAGCCGGACGGTAACGAAACATGGTACGTAGGCGACACCAACAGGCAGATCATATGGAGCGCTACAGGCACGGTCAACCCGGTCAAGATAGAATATTCCACTGATAATGGCGGCAACTGGACCGATATACCGAACAGCCACAACGGCACGGACGGCACCAACTCATTCAACTGGACACCGATACCGGACAAGAAGAGCGAACTCTGCCTCGTGAAGGTATCCGACGCGAGGGTTGCGTTCACCGGCGAAGTGACAGATACGTCGAACCAGACGTTCCATATAAATCCCGTTATTGTTGTAACCGAACCTCATACCGGACAGAACGTTGAAGTTGAATCCGGCAACACTTCAATAAACTGGACTTACACGGGAAATCAGCTCAACAAGGTCAATATAGATTATTCCACCAACGGCGGGGCCAACTGGACCAATATAAATACCAATATAACCGCCGGCTCGGGCGGCAACGGTTCCTACACCTGGCCTCAGGTGCCGGTTGTAAGGACCTCCAGCGCCAAGATCAGGATCTATGACAGCACGAACTCCAACATCACCAATATGTCCGGCACGTTCAATATCGTCGGTAAGCTCGCGCTGGGTCAGCCCAACGGCGGGACGCAGAACTGGGAGATACTGTCTAACTCGAGCTCCAACGTTGTATGGACCGCCAAGGCCGTGGAGACGATAAATATCTACTATTCCGTCAACGGGTCGGCCGGACCGTGGAACTTCAGCAAGTCGGTGAGCGATGCCTCGAATGTCACCTCGACGAGTTTTGACGTTCCCGCTATCGCGACGAACGCGGCCAGGATAAAGGTGACCGACTCGACCAATGAGAATGTGACGAGCGCCATGTCGGACACCGACTTCAGGTTCGTCGAAAAGTTCGATATCACATATCCGGAGAACGGGATAACGCTTGTCGCCAATTCTACCATAGATATCAACTGGACGAGGAAGAGCCCGTCGGCCATACCGCAGGTCAACCTCTGGTTCTATAACGGGACGGACTACTCGATCATAGCGTACAACGTGTCGAATAACCAGCGATATACGGGATGGCACGTCCCGGACGACGTCATATCGGACGTCTGTAAGATAAAGATCGAGAGCCCGATAAATGCCAATAACTCCAACGAATCGACTCCGGAATTCGCCATAAGGGGCAATGTGACTATAACCGCGCCTAATAACGGCACCGAATCATGGGAGGTGGGCCAGAGTTACAATATCTCATGGTCATTCGTAGGCCCCATACAGAACATTACCATAATGTACTCAGCGAACGGCGGCACCAACTGGACAGAGGTGGTCAGCCGTGTCCCGGCCGGGAACTATACGAACGGCACCGGTTCGTGGTCATGGTTCATAAATAACAGCACACAGCTCTCGACGGGCGCCAGGATAATGGTATATGATCCTGACCAGCCGCTCACCGAAGACACTAATGACTTCAACTTTACGATAAAGGGCGCCGTCGTCCTCAATACGCCCTCGGCGGCCAATATCACGATGAGGGTAGGGGAGCCGTATAATATAACCTGGACTAAGTTCGGAGCCGTCCAATTCGTGAACCTGTACTATTCGACCGAAGGGGATAACGGGCCGTGGAACAACATAACGATGAATATCTCATCGACCCCGTCCATATACTCCTGGCAGGTCAACGACTCGATCGGTTCCAATGTCAGGGTCAAGATCGTGGACGCCGGGAACCCGAACAACGTCTATAACATCTCGGCCCATAATTTTACGATCCTGGGTAAACTCGTCCTCGAAAAACCGGACGTTGGCGAACCCGACTGGATCTACGGCACGCAGAAGGAGATAAGGTGGAAGCCTACCGGCACCTGGACGTCGGTAAAGATAGAAGGCTCGAAGAACGCCTTCATCAACGAATCGACGACCTGGACCATCGCGACGGTCGATACCGGCTCAAGCGGTGATTCGCACTCGCATAATATCACGGTCGGGGATAACCTCACCGCAACCGCCAAGATAAGGATATCCGACGCCGATCCCGCGAGGTCGGCCGATGTCACCGATACCTCGACAGAGTCGTTCAAGATCAAAGGGAAGCTCGAGATCATAAACCCGAACTCCGGCAGCGAGGTATGGGTCGCCGGGACACAGCCCACCAATTCGCCCGTCCAGTGGGTGAGGTCGGGCTCGATAGCCAATATCAGTATCGAATATTCGCCGGATGCCGGGACGAACTGGTTCAGTGTCATAAATTCAACCGACGCCAGTAATACGAGTTTCAGCAACTGGACCGTCCCGGAGAGCGCGGTTAAGAACAATAAGCAGGCGTATGTGAGGATCACCGATATCTCGGAGCCCACGGTCAACGACACCAATGACAACGTATTCCTCATCAGGGGCAACGTAACGATGACGCATCCGGCGGTCGTCGATGACCGGCTCGTCGTCAACAGCACTTACTACGTCAACTGGACGAAGACCGGCGTCTACCAGCCCAGCGACAAGGTGAAGATAGAGTATAATACGAACGACGGCACGTATAAGTCCACGTGGAGCGCGATCCTGAACAGTACGGGTGATGCGATAGAGGCCTCCGAGCTCTCGTTCCCGATGACGGTGCCGGACGACCTGTCGTCCAACGTGAAGGTGAGGATAACGCGTAACGCGGACCCCGTCAATGTGCCCGTCGCCATATCGCCGCAGGTAAGGATCGTCGGTAACCTCACCATAACGCAGCCCACAGAAGTGGATAAGTGGCTTGTCAACGAATCTTATACCGTGAAATGGCAGCGGCAGGGGTCTATAGCGAATGTCACCATCAGTTATTCCACCAATAATGGTTCCTCCTGGACGTTCATAACGTATGCCTCAGGCGGCTCAGGCGACACCGGTATCTCATGGACCGTCCCGAACCAGCAGGGCATAGCGAGCGCCCAGGCCCAGATAAGGGTATCGGACACCTCCGATTCGACCGTCAACGATACGTCTGACACCTTCAGCATAATACCGAAATTCATCGTCAACGCGCCCGTGGCCGGACAGAAGTACCTGGCGAATAGAGAAACATACATATTGTGGGATTCGATGGGCCTCAATACGACCGGCAAGGTGCACCTCTACTATTCTACCAATGACTTCAACGGTACCAACGGCACCCACTCGGTAGAGTACAACGTCACCAATGACGGTAACTATACCTGGATGGTCCCGGACGACCTGTCGGAGACGGTGAAGGTGCGCATCACATATCCTGAGGACGAAATGGCGGCATATAACACCTCCGGCGAATTCAGTATCATACCGGGCCTGGAGGTCATATCGCCGTACAGCTCAGAATTTGACAAGTGGCAGGTCGCAACGATAAAGCAGATAAAGTGGAACTGCACAAGCGCGAATCTCGCCAATGTGAAGATATCGTATTCGATCGATTCGGGCGGCAACTATACCTACGTAATAAATTCGAGCGCCGATAACTCAGGTCCCGCTAACGGTACGCGCACCTATAACTGGTCCGTAAATAATACGATCACCGCCGGGTTCCGGGTGAAGGTACAGGACTCGAATACGAACCACAGCGACATATTCAACGTATCTCCCTACAACTCAAAGATAATCGGGTTCATCAATGTGACCTCACCTAACGGCAACGAGACGTATACCGTGAACGATAACTTCACGATCTTCTGGGACCACAACGGAAGCGTCCCGAACGTCAAGGTCGATATATCCAGGGACGATTTCAACAATTCCATCGTCATCCTGAACAACTCCACATCCAACTACGTCGGTAGGTACGATACCCAGATACCCGACTACATATCCGATACCGTGAAGGTGAGGGTGACCGACACGGCCGATACCGACGCATCCGACTCCTCCGATACTTACTTCAAGATCCGCGGCGCGTTCAGCGTCGGCGCTCCGGTCGATGGTAACAGGTGGCCGATCGGGTATAACTCCACCATAGTGTGGAACACTACGGGAAATATCTCCAGGGTCAAGGTGATCGCCTACTCGACGGCCGGGATGGATGATATGAGGTTCAAATATACGGTGGCAGACCCGTATGTGATCGAGTCGGACTATAATACAAGCATACCGAACGGACAGACGAATTACAGCTGGATAGTGCCCGATAACGGCACGACCACGGCAAAGATACGCATCGTCGATTACAACGATTCTACCGTCTACGCGGAGTCGTCCGGCAACTTCAGCTTCATCGGGTCGTTCGCCGTCGTACAGCCCAACGGGGCCGAAAATCTCACCGCATGGTCTACCTACTCTATAAACTGGGTGCCTACGGGAAGCTCCATCACAGAGGCAAAGATATTGTATTCCATAAATAACGGCAGCACCTGGGACCCTATAAACGAAACCTATAACAATACCTATCTTGAAAAAGGCAACATCTCGGTCAATTCGGGCGGCATCATCACGCTCCTAGAGAACGAAACGGAGAGCATAACCGGCTACCCTGTCGGGAGCTCGGTCGGGTCCCTCAGGACGTTATATTCCCTGAATAACGGGACGAACTGGACACGCATAACGAGCGGCCCCGTCACGATCAGGACCAACGCCACGCAGAACGTGACGATCTCCGTAGTCGACGGTATCGTCAACAATAACGGGAGCTGTCAATGGATCGTCCCGGACAATATAACCGCGGGATTCAGCACATTCATAAGGGCGGAGGACCCGAATGACCCTACGGTAAATGACACCTCCGACGCCGGGTTCAAGATAAGGGGCGGGTTCGTCATCGCCGCGCCCGTCGGAGGAGAGCGGTGGGTCACGTCGGAGTCCCACACCATAGCATGGAACACCACAGGGTCGATAGGCAAGGCGAAGATAATATACTCGAGGGATGACTTCAACACCAGCGACATCGCGTGCGCCTCTATCAACTGTTCTCCCGGCTACAACGAGTATAGCTGGACGATCCCCGATCCGCTCGTGGTCTATGGCATAAATGACAGCGCCATCCCGGTAGCCATAAAGGTCAGGATACTCGACTATAACGACTCTGCCGTATACACGGATACACCCGATCTGGATATGGATTATTACAATGTCAACTGGACGTTGCGGGACTTCCTGACGGGTCTTCCTATAGCGGGCGGCCTTGCCGTAAGGGACGACTCCATCGGTTGGAACGATACGGAGCTCGGCTGCACGGTGGACCACCCGATACTCCATAAGACGCCCTATGGTACGCATGAGGCGTCGTGGACTCATAAGGATTACGGCGAGGCGACAGTCAACTACACCGTGTCGACCGATACTAACAACACCATATACCTCGAATCGAAGATAGTCCACGTATGGTCGGCGACGACCGAGTATTCATATGAACCTGAGACGGACAAGGTGAGTTTCAGGAGCTATCTTGTGCGTGACGGTTCGATCGCCGGAGCGCGCGACGAGAACGGCACATTCCATACGATCGCGACAAACTGCACGGTTGAGATATACTATGCCAACGGTACGCTCATAAAGGAATTGAATACCTCCGACGTGAGCGACGCCGGATTCTTCAGTATCACATGGGAAGATACGAACCTGAGCGTCAACGATACCTACAGCGCCATCACCCAGATAATGACAGAGACGGGCGGCAGGTTCAGGACGCCGTTCATGCTGAACATAATACCAACCTACACCCTCTATAACGTGAGCGAAAATATCATGGACAAGATCGACGTCCCGCTCCGTGATATAAATGCCAGCCTCATGGGCGCGATGCAGAACCAGACGATCACGATACAGGATATGATGGAGAACCAGACGGGGATCATCGAGAATAAGACCGAAGAGATGCAGGACTCGATAAATACCACCCTGGGTTCTTTTGAGAACCGCACATACGCGGCCATAACATCGCTCGAATCAGGCGCGCTCAATATAACGAACGCCAGCGCGGAAGCGTTGACCGCCTCCGCCCAGCTGCAGTCGACCGCGGAGAAGTTCTCCTGGAAAGGGGCCCTATCCCCTGACCCGGCGCTGGTCGGTGACAACGTGACGCTCTCTATCCAGGGGCCTGCCGAGGCGGATAATTTAACCCTGGTCCCTCTTCTCGATATATACAGTTGGGATAATAAGTACATAATCCAATCGGCGCTCGCAAATAATATAACGATCACTCTTACCGAGGCGAATATAAGCGGCGTGATCAGGGTATCGAGTTCGGCCGTCTATACCTACCAGTTCATAGCCGACTCGCGCTTCACGGCCGGTAAGGCGTACACCTATATAGTTAGCGAACCGATCACGGGCGGTATGGTCACCGGCTCAGGTATGGTGGAGTCGACGTCGCTCTCCGCGATAGCGGGCCTGGCAGCCGCCGCGCCCGAAGCGGAACGCGTCGCCAAGAAGGCGCTCGACGCCATCAAGGCGGTAGAGGCCGTCGTGGTGAGTAACGATAATATCAATATAGCGATGACACTGAAGAACCTGAAAGAGTCGGTCGAGTCGCTCCCGATGCAGGCCGCCAAAGAAGGGTCCTCGACCAAGGATGTCTCCCTTGCCGTCAACCAGATATCGGAGAGGTTAAAGAAGCTGGTGGGCGAAGAGGGGTATGACCTGAAACAGATGCTGGGCGAGGCGCTGGGCGAATCCCCGACGATAAAAGAGGTGCGGAAGAAGACCGACTCCATAAACAGCATCGTGGACCTCCTGCTCAAGGTATTCGAGGCTAAGTTCGGCGGGGTCGATTCGCCGATCGTGTCGACGTCGCTCCAGACCGGAAGCGTGAGGTTCAGGATCATAGTCGCGAACCCGTCGAAGGTCAAGAGGCAGAAGGTGGATATAAAGAATTATATGCCCGAGGAGATAAAGCCGAAAGACGTCCTCGACTCCGGCGGGCTTGACCTGGAGTACGACGCGGAAAAGTCGATATACTATGTCTATAAACCGAATATCGAGCTCGCGCCGGGCGAGATACGCACCTTCGAGGTGGAGGTGGAAGACGTCTGGGTCGTGCCGGATAACAAACTGAACGATCTTAAGAATCGTGTCAGCACGATAATGTCCAAACTGGAAAAGACCGAGTACTATGAGAAGGCGAAGGAGATAGCCGATCCCATATACTCGAACCTCGACACCATAGCCAGGGACCAGGTCGACGAGTCGGTAAGCCGGTCGCAGCATATAGGTATCTACCGGCAGAACCTGCTGACACTGCAGGGCATAAAAGAGGATATCGCCAAGATGGAGAAGATACTGGTGACGGCAGGCGGACCCCCGTCCCCGGATATGCTCGCGAAGACGAGGGTAAAAGCGGATGAGCCGACGAAGACGATGACATGGATGGTGATATTCATCATAATAACCTTCGTAGGTTTCATGGCGGCGATACTCTTCTTCACGTGGCAGCGGCAGGTCCAGCTCACAAAGGATACCATATCGGCAGCCAGGAAGGCCGCGTTCCCGGAGGCGGGGCCGGATGAATCCGGGCCAAAGGGAAAAGAGCGGGATGGATAATGTTCCTCGACGTCACCATGTTAAGCCCGAAGGGTGTCGTCTTCGAAGGGAAGGCGAAGAGCGTCATAGTCCCGGGGGAACAGGGCACATTTGAAGTGATGCCGTTCCACAAGCGAATATTGAGCCGCCTCGTTTCCGGGCGGCTTTTTATAGATGAGGCGAGTTTTCCCGTACACAGGGGCATAATAAAGGTCAACCAGAACAGCGTGACTATAATCGCGGAGGAGGAGTATTGAGCCGTAATATAGCCCTCATAATAATATTCGGCCTGTGCATGCTGGGTCCGTGCGCGGTCTTTGCCGCCAGCAGTTACGCCAGCATAAACGCTCTCGGGAGGAATCCGTCGAGCGCCCCAAAGATATTCACAGCTATGATCCTTGCCCTCGTCTTCTCCGAAGCCCTCGCGATAATCGCCATACTGGTAGTATTCCAGCTCTTCAGCGCCGTATGACCGTCGTCCCAAACGCCTCTTTTTCATCTTATTTGACCAAATTTGCTTAAAGATATGATATAATTATCATAATAGCATATAATTAAGAAGGGGTGTGACTATGCTCGTTATCTCGCTCATATTTTTCCAGGTGCTCATATTCGTCGGTATGATATTCGTCCTGAAGCGTATAATGACCCAGAACGTAGTCCTGGCAACGAAACACCTTGAGGAGATGAACCAGGAGTACGTGAAGAAAGAGGAGCTCGTTGCGAGGCAGCTTGAAGAGGCAAAAGAAGAGTCGCAAAGCATGATAAACAAGGCCAGGCAGGAAGCGGAGACGATGAAGTCGAAGATAGTGAATGACGCCAGCGCCGAGAGCGAGAAGGCCATAAACGAGGCGCGCAAAAAGAGCAGCGAGATCATAAGCCAGGCAGACAAGACGCGGGAGCACCTGATACTTGAGATCGACGACAGGGTGGCCAAAAGCGCCATAGACAAGGCGGCGGAACTGATACACCGCACCCTCCCCGATAAGTTCCGTAAGGGTATACATTCCCAGTGGGTCAGGGACCTTATAGATAACGGATTCAGCAGCGTGGAACGCCTTAATATCCAGAAGGATATCAAGGACGTCAGGATCGTCTCAGCTTTTGAGATAGAGAGCGACGAGCGCAGGGACCTCGTAAAGAAGATAAAGAGCATACTGGGCCGCGAGGCCGAAATGAAGGAAGAGGTCGACCCGAAGATAGTCGCCGGGATCGTGATCCGCATAGGAAACCTTGTTTTGGACGGGAGCTTAAAGAACAAGATCCAGGAACAGGCCAAGAATGCCAAACACGCAGTCGGTGAATAAAGGGCCGGCAACTACTTTCGAGATAAGGGAAGTAGGCGAGGTCCAATCCGTAAAGAAGTTCATTGTCATAGCCAGGGGGCTCCCCTCCTGCATAAACGGCCAGATAGTCGAATTCTCGAACGGCACGCTCGGGCTGGTCATGGGCTTCACCGAGGATAAGGTCCAGATACTCGTCCTCGGGGACGCCTCCAGGATACGCGCGGGGGAGGAGATCTACAATAAAGGCAAATCCCTGAATATACCGGTATCGGACGGTTTTGTAGGGCGTATAGTGAACGCGCTCTGCCAGCCGCTTGACGGCGGAAGCCCGATAGAGGCGAAGGATTATTATCCTCTCTTCAAGGTGGCGCCCGGCGTCATGGAGCGCGTCCCCGTCAAGGAGACGCTCGAGACAGGCACCCTTATACTCGACGCCATCATACCTATAGCCAAGGGACAGCGCCAGCTCCTCATAGGGGACCGCCTCACCGGCAAGACGACCGTCGCCGTAGACGCCATACTGAACCAGAAGGGGAAGAATGTCGTCTGTATCTACTGCTGTATAGGCAAACCGTATTCATCCCTCCTCAAGATAATGGATACCTTCCGGGAAAATAACGCCTTCGACTTCACCGTAGTCGTAAGCGGCGTGGCGTCAGTCCCGGTAGGGGAACAGTACCTTGCCCCTTATACCGCCTGCGCGATCGGCGAGTATTTTATGAATAAAGGCAGGGATGTCCTCGTTATATTCGACGACCTGACGAAACATGCCTGGATATACAGGCAGATATCGCTCCTCCTTGAGAGGGCGCCCGGCAGGGAGGCATATCCCGGGGATATCTTCTACATACACTCGCAGCTGGTCGAGCGCGCCGGATACCTTAAACCGGAACTGGGCGGCGGCTCCATGACCTTCTTCCCTATAGTCGAGATACTCCAGGGCGACGTCACCGGCTATATCCCGACGAACCTGATATCGATGACGGACGGCCAGCTCTATTTTTCGACGACGCTCTTCAATAAAGGCATCAAACCGGCCATCGACTTCGGCCTGTCGGTGTCGCGTATCGGAAATAAGGCGCAGTGGCCGGTCATGAAGGGGCTCAGCAAATCGTTACGTCTCGAGTACTTGCAGTACAAAGAGCTTGTCCAGATGACGCAGCTGCACGCTACGGGGCTCTCGAAGGAGGCGGAGGCGAAACTCCGGCGGGGCGATGCCATAAACCAGCTCATCGTCCAGGACAAGAATAAGCCCGTATCGATGGAGGGGGAGATCCTTTATCTTTACGCGCTCAACTCCGGCATCCTCGACGCCCTCTCGACCACGCAGATAAACCAGTTCAAGAGAGATATACTCGAATTCGTCAGCAAGCGTTCCCCGGAATTCTGCGCCAAGGTCCGGGAGACGAAGGAGATGCCTGACGACCTGAAGATGAAAGTGGAAGAGTCCCTGAAGATGTACCTAAAGATGGCGATAAAGTAAAGCATGAGGACCCTCGTCAGCATAAAGAAGGACCTGGAGTTCGATAAGGGACTCCTGTCCCTCCTGGAGGTGCTGAAGAATATATCGGTCGCCCAGTACAGGATACTGGAGCAGAAGCTGAAGACATATGAGAAGTTTTCGGAGGCGCTCAAGACATTCTTTGAGTTTATAGATATAAAGGGGATAGACCACCCTTTCCTTAACCCGAGAGAGAAGAAGCAGATAGTAATAGCGATCACGTCCGACAGCGGGCTCCTGGGAGGGTTGAACCGGCATGTCGTCACCGCCGCCCTTAACGAACTGGCCGAGGTGCCGGGCAAACTGATAGTCATAGGTGAACGCGGCAAGCTCTACGCCCGGGAGAGCGGTATCCCGTTCGTGGCGTTCGGCGGCATAAGGGAAGAGGAACGCTATGAGCAGTCGGTCCAGCTCAGGGATTACGTCGTCTCGAAGATAATAAAGGAGTCGATAGGTTACCTCAAGGTCGTATACCCCAGGCCGGTTTCATTCACGGTCCAGCGCGTCGAGACCGTGCAGTTCCTGCCGTACAGCGCGGGAGACGCCGGGGCGGCCGATGCGAAGTGGGCCCTCTCCGACATAATAATGGAGTCGAACGTCGGGGATATGCTCGAATATATACTCTTCCTCTGGATAGGCCATAAGATGTACGAGGTATTCGGGCTGAGCCGCCTGGCAGAATTCGCGGCGCGTTTTGTGCACCTCGAAGAGAGCGCCCAGAAGCTGAAGGATATGGACGAGAAGTTGCAGCAGCAGTACTTCCGCGTCAGGCATGAATTGATCGACCGTAACATGCGCGAACTGTTCAGCGCGAGGCTATTATATGTCAGCACCCACTAAAAATACGAAGGGCGCCGCGGGCCGGGTGGTCGCCGTCCAGGGGCCGGTAGTGGACGTGATGTTCGATAGCTCGGAAGACGTCCCCAATATCTTCAGCGTCATAAACACCTCTACCATCGACAAGGAGAAGGTCGTGCTGGAGGTCGCCGAACACCTGCCCGGGAACATCGCCCGCTGCATATCCATAAATTCCACGATAAATATACAGCGTAACGCCGGGGCCGTAGTCGGAGGCGAGTCGATCCAGATACCTCTCGGGGAGGCGCTTTACGGCAGGATCATAAATATGACGGGAGAGCCGATAGACAAGAAGGGCGATATAGTCACATCGGAATACCTCCCGATCCGGAAGAAGGAAATGGGCAGCCAGGTCAGGATGGGCAAGGACTCGAAACGCAGTTTCGAAGTATTCGAGACGGGCATAAAGATAATAGACCTTCTCTTCCCCGTGACGAAAGGCAGCAAGACCGGCATACTCGGAGGCGCAGCCCTCGGCAAGAGCATACTGACGCTCGAGATAATACAGCATATAGTGAAGCGCTATGAGGGAAGCTGCGTGTTCACCGGCGTAGGCGAGCGTATCCGCGAAGGTAACGAGCTCTACTTCGAGCTCCTGAAGCACGGCGTCCTCCCGAAGACGATGATGGTCTTCGGCCAGATGAACGAGCCGCCGGGCGCGCGTTTCGGCGTGGCGATGACAGGCATCACTATGGCCGAGTCGATACAGAGGAAGAACCAGGACGTCCTCCTCTTCGTGGACAATATATTCAGGTTTGTGCAGGCGGGCGCCGAGATATCGACCCTCCTCGGCAGGGTACCATCGGAGACGGGCTATCAGCCGACGCTGATATCGGAGGCGAGTGAGTTCCATGAGAGGATACGGTCATCCAAAGAATCGGGCGGTTCCGTTACCTCTTTCGAGGCGGTATATGTCCCTGCCGACGACCTGACGGACCCGGCCGTCGTCGCGATATTCAGCTTCCTCGATTCAATAATGGTACTCTCCAGGGAGAAGATACAGCTGGGGCTATATCCGGCGATAGATCCGCTCTCATCCTCTTCGGCCAACCTCGATATAGATATCGTAGGCCGGCGCCATTTCGACATAGCGCAGGAGACGATAAGGATATTCCAGAGGTACGAAGAGCTGAGGCGCATAGTCCTCGTCATAGGCATAGACGAGCTCTCCGCGGCAGACCGCACGATATATGAACGCGCCAGAAAACTGCAGAACTTTCTGACACAGCCGTTCTTCGTCGCGGAGGCGTACACCGGGAAAAAGGGCGAATACGTCACCATAGAAGAGACGCTTGTCGGGTGCGAGATGATCATGGCCGGCAGGGTCGACCAGAGACCGGAAGGGGATTTTTACCTCATAGGCAGGATAACATAAAGATGAAGCGGTCAGAAAAGAAACTGGGGGAGATCCTGATCGAAAAGGGCGTCATAAGGGGTGCCGAGCTCGAGGATGCCCTTAAGGAACAGAAGCTGACAAAGGAGTTCCTCGGCGCCATAGTGGTGAGGAAGGGTTATGTGAGCGAGGCCAGCTTCCTGAAGGCCCTGTCCGAACAGTTCGGGATACCGCTCTTGAGCATGAAAGATGCTTACATAAACTGGGACCTCGCGAAAGAGTTCAGGCCGTCTGTGATATTGGAGAACAAATGTTTCCCGGTCAGGAAGGACGACTGGTCTCTGACCATAGCCATAATAAACCCGCTGGATGCCTGGGCCCTTAAGAATGCGGAGATGGAGACGAGGGGGTTGAAGCCCAAATTCGTCCTCGTCTCACCCCCGGATATGGAAGATGTCATACAGAGATATAAACAGTTCATGCGTAGCACCGCCTCCGGCATGCTGGAATAGGCGGTCATAAGGGTGAGGATATGCTGAAGAAGAATGACGTCGTCTTATACGAGGCGCTCATGGATAAAGGGCTCGTCTCAAAAGAGGCCCTGGAACCGTTCATCAAAGAGGTGGAGACGACGCAGTCCAACCTGGGGCAGATACTCATAAAACGCGGAATATTCCCGGAGAGGGACATACTGATGCTCCTGGCGGAAAAGTTAAAGATGCCTTTTCTTACCCTGAGGGATACACCGATAGACAGGAAGGTCATCGACAGGATACCCGTTAAGATAGCCACTTATTACCGCTTCATCCCCATAGCCATCAAGGACAAGACGATGACCGCTGCCGTGTCGTGGCCCATGGATATAAAGATACAGGATGAGATACGGACCCAGCTGGGATACGATATAGAGATCGCCCTCGCATGCGAAGACGAGATACTTGAAGCCATGAAGAAGAATTATGGCTTCGCGGCCGACACGCTGGGCAGGATAACGTCCGGCGCATCGACGGGGAAGACGCCCCCGGCGTCGGCCCGGGAGACGTCCCAGGGCAAGGTTGAGGATATCGAGAAGCTCACAGAGCTTGCAGAGGATGCCTCGATCATAAAACTGGTCAACCAGATAATACTCGAGGCGTATAAGAAACGCGCCACCGATATACATATCGAGCCGTTCAGGCAGGAGGTGAGTTTACGCTACAGGATAGACGGGATACTGTATGACGCCAACGTACCGCCCGAGATAAAGAATTTCATAAACGCCATAATCTCGCGCATCAAGATAATGTCTAATCTTAATATAGTGGAGCATCGGCTCCCACAGGACGGGAGGGCGGTCGTGAAGGTGCAGGACCAGGTGCTGGACCTGAGGATATCCACGATGCCCACGCCTTACGGCGAGAGCGTGGTTATAAGGATATTGCCTACGCAGATGTTATTCAGCCTGGCCAAATTGGGGCTCGCGAAGCCCGATATGGTATTATTCGAAAAACTTATCCAGAAACCGCACGGTATAATATTCGTGACCGGCCCTACGGGGAGCGGCAAGACGACGACGCTATATACGTGCCTAAGCAGGATAAATACGAAAGAACGGAAGATCATAACGATCGAAGACCCGATAGAATATGAGATGTCGGGGGTCATACAGATACAGGTCATGTCCGAGATAGGGCTCGATTTCGCAAGGGGCCTCAGGAGCATATTGAGGCACGACCCCGATGTCATAATGGTCGGTGAGGTGAGGGACCGGGAGACCGCGGATATAGCCATAAGGGTCGCCCTGACAGGCCACCTCGTATTTTCCACGCTCCACACGAATGACGCGGCAAGCGGCATAACGCGGCTCGTCGATATAGGCGTGGAGCCGTACCTTGTGGCATCGAGCGTCGAGGCGTTCATAGCCCAGCGCCTTATACGGCTCATATGCCCCGACTGTAAGCATGAGGATAAGGCGGTCCCCCCGGAGCTTAAAGAGTCGATCGCCAGGGAGCTCAATATAAAGGCATCGGAAGTAAAGGTCTTCAGGGGCAAAGGATGCGCGAATTGTAACCACACCGGTTTCTGGGGCAGGACCGCCATATACGAGATACTCCTGGTGGACGATACCATTAAAGACATGATCTTCAAGAAGGCCTCGGCGAGCCAGATAAAGAAACTCTCCATCTCGCGGGGTATGAGGACGCTGCGCCAGGACGGCTGGAACAAGGTCATAGCCGGAATGACGACGCCCGAAGAGGTCATCAATGTGACGAGCGCCGAGGATGAAGCGGGTTCTTCCGGGAGGGGTACCATGGCATCATCTCCCATCCTGCCGGACGTAGCGGGCCAGGCCTCTACGGAATCGGACAGGAGGATATACAGGAGATTGGACAACAAGATCAATGTGCGCTATAAGGTCTTCAAGGGGCAGGATATCTCCGGAAAAAAAGGCGCAGCCGCCGAACAGTTGAGCGTTACGAAGAACATCTCCGCAGGCGGGTCGCTCTTTACGTCGGACGAACCCCTGCCGGTAGGGACCATATTGGAGATGGCCGTGGAGCCGCATGACGGGAAGGGACCGGTGGAGTGCCTGGCGAGGGTGGTCAGGGTCGAAGAGCTGCGGGGCGGAAAGAGTTTCGAGATAGCGGTCTGTTTCCTGGATATGACGAGCGCCCAGAAGGCAAGGCTCGATAATTACATAAGCAATGAGTTATAACGATAGGGAAAGAGGAGATCATGCCTACCTATAAATACCGCGCCAAGAAAGGGCCAAGAGAGATCGTTGAAGGGAAGACCGAGGCGCCTTCAGAGGCCGAGGCGATCGAACGGCTCAGCCAGATGGGATATCTCCCCATAAAGTTGGAAGAGGTGCGGGACGAGCCCTCCCCGGGTCCCGGGCGTACCGTCCCGAAGAGACCGCTCGGGCGGGTCAAGTCCCGCGAGATAACCGTCTTCAGCCGCCAGCTCGCCAGTCTCCTTGCGGCAGGCGTGCCGATCCTGAGCGCCATCAATATAATAGCCGAGCAGACCGAGAATCCCGGGTTCAAGAGCGCGCTCTGCGATATACATGACGCGGTAAAGGAGGGCGAAAACTTTTCGGACGGGCTCTCGCGGTATCCAAGGGCATTCTCACCGTTATATATAGCTTTGGTGCGGACAGGCGAGAACAGCGGGGCATTGCCCGAGGCGCTTCTCAGGATATCGGATTACAGGACGAAAGAGGACGAGATGTACTCCCGGCTCCGCATGGCCCTGGCGTATCCTATCCTCATGGGAGTCGTAGGGATCGGGACGGTCACCTTCATGCTGGCCTTTGTCATACCGCGCCTTACAGGGATATTCGTCAATATGGGGCAGGCCCTGCCGCTCCCCACCAGGATCCTGATAGCGATAAGCGGGGGTTTACGCAAGTGGTGGTGGGCGATAGCAATAGCCGCGGCCCTGGCGGCGTTCCTTGTAAAGGCGCAGGCGAGGACCAAGGCCGGCAGGGTCTATTTCAGCGTCCTGGCACTGACCGTTCCGATATTCGGGAAACTTACGCTCAAGTCGGAGTTATCCCGTTTCAGCAGGACGCTCTCCCTCCTGGTGGAGAGCGGGATACCCATCCTGAAGGCGATCGAGATATCGATCCCTGTGTTGGAGAACGAGGTCATAAAAAGCCAGCTGGCGGTGAGTTACAGGGAATTGGAACAGGGCGGTTCCTTCGGCAGGAGCCTCAAGAGCTCCAGGCTCTTCCCGCTCTTCATGACGAACCTCATAATCGTCGGGGAAGAGTCCGGCAAGCTGGGAGAGGCGCTGGCGGAAGTGGCGAATTCTTATGAGAAGGAGACGGATGAGGCGATGAAGATCATGGCAAGCCTCCTGGAACCTCTGATGATCCTGATAATGGGGCTGGTGGTCGGTTTTATCGTCGTGGCCATGCTCCTTCCTATTTTCGAAATAAACGTAATGGTGAGGTAGAGATATGAGCGAAAAGAAGAGGATATTCATTGCTGACGATGAGGAGACGATACTTACGAGTTTAAAGAAGCTCTTTGAGCTGTCCGGTTTTGAGGTGGATACGTCAAGGGAGTCGAAGAATGTCCTGGCTATGGTGAAGGCCTTCAAGCCGCATGTCATCCTTCTCGATCTCCTCATGCCGGGCATGGGAGGCTTTGAGATATGCGAACTGTTGAATAAGGACGAAGATACGCAGAAGGTGCCGATCATAATCATATCGGCCCTGGCAGACGACGTGGATATAAAGAAGGCGTTCAAGATGGGGGTGGTCGGGTACTTTACAAAGCCGTTCGATTACCAGAAGCTGTTGTACGAGGTGAATAAGGCCATCGCTTATAAAGAGACAAGGACCTGAACGCTTTATAAAGGATATACGTGCGCCATAAGACCGGTTCGCTATTGTTCGTCATGCTCTTTGCCGTAGCGTTCCCCGCCTCGGCGGAACTGAAGATAAGCGAGAACGAAGATTTCACGTTCGGCGTGATCCCTTATCTGCGCATGGATTCCATCACGCTCACGAACACCGTCGACCTCGATACCAGGAAGAGGGACGACCTTACGACGTACATAGGCATGGACTACAGCCTCGGTTTCGACCTGAAGTACAAGGACACCGGTCCGGAGCTGTTCCTGAAGCTTGAACGCACCGGCCCCTACGATTATGATGTGCCGCTCTTTATCGACAATACCCTTATGACGTTCACGGGTAAGATAAGGCCATACCACGGGTCAGACCTCCTGCCGAAGGTCAAAGAGTTGTGGCTCGACCTGCCTATCTACGGAGATACCGTCCGGGTGATGGGCGGCCTTTACGTTTACTCGGTCGGCCACGGCATAAGCCTCGGGGGGGAGTACGAAAATTACGGTGTCACTTTATCTATGGAAGGCGAGGGTTTCGAATGGCGTTTCTACTATTGCTGGCCCGACGTAGCCAATAAGAACATAATGGGCCCGCAGATAAAACAGGAGAAGGAGCAGGGGATAAATTACGAACGGAGCAAGGCCTATTTCTTTGCCACAGATATGACCTTATCTACAGAGCGCGATATTACAAAGTGGACGGTCCAGCCCTATCTCGGCGCGCTTTTTGACAAGACGGATGAGAAGCGGATCGACTATTTCCTCACTCCCACGCGGCAGGAGCTCCTGGGGACATGCGGCGTTTCGGTCGACTTCATCATAGAAAGGCTCGCCCTGAGCTTCGAGACCGCAAGGAACTTCGGCCGGGCGGAGAGGTATGATTCCGATTCCCAGGATGTAGAGCACATGGGATACTTCTTCTACGCGGATGCCTCGTACACTTTCGATAAGCTCAGCCCCCATTCAAGGTTCATATTCGCCTCAGGGAACAAGCTGACGCCCGAGATGATAGAGAACGGCGATACGTCTTTCGAAAGCAGCAAGAATAATGCCTTCAGCGTATATTCCCCGTTGAACGTCGGCCTCGCCGACTCGCTCTACTCCCCGATAGAGACCGTACCGATCTTGGCGATGGGTAACGGGTACGGCCTGAACTACGGTGTCCCGAGGCCGTCGACTTTTCTGGACCCGCGGACCATAGAGAACCTCATCACGATCGACGTCGGGTTCGACTATTCGTTCACGGATAAGGTATCGTTCACCTTTGACTGGTGGTACCTGAGGTCCGTGGAGAGGGGCGTCGGGATGTATAACTTCGTAGCGGAACGTATATCGCCGGACCTGGGCAATGAATTCGACCTTTCGCTCATCTGCGCCTTCAATGACAATCTCACTCTGGAAGTCTACGGCGCGATATTTCTCCCCGGCCGGGCGTATAAAAAGGTGAGGGACGATACGGGGGGCAGTCTATTCACGCCGTTCGTGCGCGGTGACGGAAAGGCCGACCCGGCGTACCAGCTTGAGGCTTGCCTTGCCCTGACATTTTAAACGGCAATAGGTCAACGTATGAATATCCGTATAAAGATAATGTTCTTATTGGCTTTTATCATGTGTATGTTCATCGGTGTCTTTATCGTGAACCAGCATTCTAACAGCGAACGGTTAAAATCGTATATAAAGAACCAGACGAAGATAATGAACGCGACGTTCGGTAATATACTTAAACTCAAAGGGTCTTCAGTAGAGACGCTGGCCTCGGATTACACTTTCTGGGATGAGATGGTTGCCTTCATCTCTACGAAAAGCGAAAAGTGGGCCGCCGAGAATATCGACGTCTCCCTCTCTACCTATAAGGTGGATTTTATATGGGTATACGATGTCGCCGGCTCGCTCGTCTATTATACCAACAGCAAAGAAGACGGCAGGTTGTGGGATCTCCCTATCCCCAAAGAGGTCTTCGGCAAGCTGGCGAAAGAGAAGCTTCTGCTCGGTTTTTTCGCTGATACGCCGGCCGGTTTGATGGAATTCTGCGCCGCCACGATACACCCGAGCGCCGACAGTAAAAGGGAGACCGCGCCGCTCGGGTACTTCTTTGCGGGGCGCCTGTGGGACGACGTTTATATAAAAGAGCTGTCGCGGCTGATAGGCGGGCCGGTGGCGATCGTCCCTTTCGATGAAGGCGAATTGCTGGTGAGCGCCGCAAAGTCGGAATCGGATGCCATCGTCTTCTCAAAGTCGTTAAGTGATTGGTCCGGGAGAGAGATGATGAAGGCGATGGTCTGGATAGAAGTCCCGTTCATCAGAGATATGGCCGCTACGTCCAGGAGGGATATGGTCATAATCTCAACCCTGGCCGCGGTGTGCCTTGTCGTTCTGACTCTGCTTATCGGTCATTGGATAACGATACCGCTCGGCCTCATAACTACCACACTGAAGACCGGAGATACCGGCCGCATAGAGGACCTGGGGAGACGGAAGACGGAATTCGGCGGCATAGCCAGGTTGATCCGGTTATTTTTTACGCAGAGAGAGGCGCTTGTAAAGGAGATGTCCGAGCGCAAGATAGCGGTCGCGAAACTGGAGGAGTCGGAAGAGAGGTACCGGGGCCTATATAATTCGATCAGGGACGGTATCGTCCTGGTGAATATTTCGGGTGATATTCTCGATTGTAACCAGGCCTATCTCGATATGCTCGGTTATACGATGGATGAAGTCAAAAGATTGACATATATTCAAGTGACTCCGGCGAAGTGGCACAAGATGGAGGCGGAGATAATAAGACAGAGGGTGCTGGCAAAAGGGTTCTCCGGCGATTATGAGAAAGAGTATACCAGAAAAGACGGGACGGTCTTCCCGATACTGTTAAATACATGGCTGGTCAGAGGCGAAGACGGCAGGCCCGCAGGCATGTGGGCCATAATAAAGGATATAACGGAGCAGAAACGTATGCTGGACCAGCTCAGAGACAGCGAGATAAGGTACAGGACGATCTATGAGACCTCGGCGGACGCTATAATGCTCTTAACGCCGGGAGAGGGGTTTTTCAGAGGGAACCCTTCTGCCGTAAAGATGTACGAGTGTGTTGACGAGGATGACTTCACCAGCTATACCCCGGCCATCCTGTCTCCTGAATACCAGCCCGACGGCAGGCCTTCCGCCGAAAAGGCCCGGGAGATGATGGCCATGGCCATGGAGCATGGCTCGCATTTCTTTGAATGGCTTCATAAGACGGCCAGGGGGAGGGAGTTCTTTGCCACCGTATTACTGACGAGGGTGGAGCTGGAAGGCAAGGTATTTTTGCAGGCCACGGTCCGTGACATCACAGAGTCCAAGAGGAGGGAGACGGAGCTGAAGAGCGCTTATGAAAAGCTTAAATATACACAACTGCAGCTGGTCCAGGCCTCCAAGATGGCGTCGATGGGCACGCTCGCCGGGGGTATCGCGCACGAGATCAATAACCCCCTGGCCGGGGTCATGAATAACGTCCACCTGGTGAAGATGATCCTGGAGAGTAAGGGATATCCGGATTCGAACGATCTGGCAGAAGTGTTGATGGCTATCGAAGCGGATGTCTTCAGATGCAAGAAGATAACGCAGTCACTGCTCAATTTCTCACACGTCTCAAAAGGGGAGTATAAGCAGGTATCCCTGAATGATATAGCGGATGAGGTGCTCAATATAGTAGGGCATGAGGTCAGGGTCAAGAATATATCCATAGATAAGAGGTTAACGGCCGGGATACCCGGTGTCATCGGGGACTCCCAGCTTTTACAACAGGTCGTATTCGACCTGGTGAACAATGCTATGTGGGCTATAAGCACGAAATCGGACAAAGGCGGTGTTGTAGGCATAGAGACGACCTACGATAGCGTGAGAAAGAGCGTAGTCCTGACGATCTCCGATACGGGCGTGGGGATACCTGAAGAGAACATCAATAAGATATTCGATCCTTTCTTCACGACCAAACCCGTAGGGGAAGGGACGGGGCTGGGGTTATCGGTAGCGTACAATATAGTGAAAGGCCACAACGGCGTGCTCGCGGTAGAGAGCCAGGTGGGCGTCGGCACGAAATTCAGCATAGCCCTACCCGCCGTCCTGGAAGGTAAGAGATATGTGGGATAAAAAAACCGTATTCCGGAGCCTTATCTTCGCGGTCTTTTATGTTGCTGCCGTTCCCTGCGGTTCTTTCGCCGAGAACTGGCAGGAGTCAAAGAGCGACCATTTTGTAGTATATTTTACGAAGGATAAAAAATTCGCGCAGGATGTCCTGGATAAGGCGGAGGTGTATTACGAGAGGATCGCCAGGGAGCTTGGTTACCCGAGATATTCCGAATTCTGGATGTGGGAGAGGCGCGTGAAGATATATATATACCCGGACCACGCCTCTTTCATAAAAGCGACAAACCAGCCGAACTGGTCTCACGGCATGGCCGATTACCGGACCAAACAGATAGTCAGCTTCACATGGAGCACCGGTTTCCTGGAGTCGCTCCTTCCGCACGAGATGGCCCACCTCATCTTCAGGGATTTTGTCGGGTTCAAAGGGGAGGTGCCTCTGTGGCTGGATGAGGGCGTAGCCCAGTGGGCCGAAGAGGCGAAACGCGGCGATATGAAGAGGTCAGTCAAACAGTTGTATGAGGAGGACACACTCCTGTCCCTGCGCGACATGATGAAACTGCGGCTTATGGACATAAGGGACCAGAGCAGGACGTATATACTCTCTACGATCACAAAGAAGGGGGAGAGGGCCTCGCTTATCCTGGGCACCGACAATCTCATAACGATCTATTATCTTCAGTCCGTCTCGCTGGTAGGTTTTTTGATAGAGAGGTACGGGTCGGACTCATTTGCCGAGTTCTGCCGGCAGCTGCGCGACGGTAAGTCGCTTCAGGATGCGCTGAGTTTCGCGTACCCTACGCGTATACAGAACCTGAACGAGCTCGAGAAGAGATGGCGGGAGTATATTGCGGAAGATAGGTAGCGTGTTAGGGTATGGGGTATTAGCTAAGGGATAGGGAGTTAGGGTATAGGGTATTAGATAAGAGATAGGGAGTTAGGGTATAGGGTATAGGGATATTTAGAAAGGGAGGAGAACGGCCATGAGGATCAAAGAGAGGATTGGTTTTACGCTGATAGAGCTGATGCTCGTCATCATAATAATAGGCGCGCTTGTTGCCATGGTGATGCCCAGGTTCGCCGGGAGGGGCGAGCAGGCCAAGGTGGCCGCTGCCAGGGCGGACATCCAGGCGAATATAGCCACCGCCCTCAAGCTTTATGAGCTCGATAACGGGAATTTTCCGACGACGGACGAGGGGCTGAGCGCGCTTCTGGTAAAGCCCTCCACCGCCTCCAACTGGACCGGGCCGTATCTCGAGAAGAAACCGCTCGACCCGTGGGGCAGAGAGTATAAATACAAGAGTCCCGGGGACCACAGGCCGGCAGATTACGACCTTTACTCCCTCGGAAAGGACGGGAACGAAAGCACCGATGATGTCAGGAACTGGGAATAGGAAAAAGGCGTTCACCCTGATAGAGATAATGGTCACGACGGTCGTCGTTTCGCTTACGGCAGTCCTTGTATATGAGACGTACTTCCGGTCGCTGGACCTCTTAAATTACTGTTACGATTATTTCGGGGTCGTGTCCCGGGCCGAAGAGAGGATGTGGCAGGCGCAAAACGAACTGACCCGTTTCAACACACTGATGGAGACGCCTACGAACGAGGTCCTTACATTGGACAACAAGAGTTTCGTATGGGCCCTGTCATACAGCGGCATAGGAGACATCTACGGCCTTTACAGGATAGATTCGGCCCTCTCATGGCAGGAGGGGCGGAAGAAGATGGTGATATCGAGAACGGCATATGCGCTTTATTCGGAAGAGAAGAAATAGGACAGGGTTCACCTTGATAGAGCTTGTCGTCGCGAGCGTGGCTTTGGTGGTCGTGGCCTTTGCGGTGTATATGACCCTTTCCGGCGGCCTGAAGATATGGCAGAGGATAAACCTGAAAAGCTCGGAAGAGGACGTCGACATATTTTTTGAGAAGTTCACGTCTGACCTCAGGAACGTGATAATCTGCAAAGGCACGGTTTTTACCGGCGAAGGCGACGTATTTGAGCTGCCCGCGCTTGTTACGAGCCAGAAGCTCGGTTCGCGGAGCGCCGGCAGGGTGAGGTATTCATACGACAGGGAGAGGAAAGTCATAAGGAGGCATTTTGCCGACTTTTCGGATATATATTCCGGCAGCCCGGGGACGGCGCAGGAGCTTATCTCCGGCATCAAGTCGATGAGGTTCCAGTATTACGTCTATGAGCCGGGCGTTAAGGAGTACCTCTGGCGGGACGAGTGGGCCGATAAGGCGCTGCCGCTTGCCATAAGGGCGGAACTTGAGACGGAGCATAATGATAAGAGGGTCAGATTCACGAGGACGGCTGAGATCCCGGTCGCCAATTAACTCCGGCGGGAGCATACTGATAATAGCCCTGTGGGCCATCTCGCTCCTTTCCGTATTTGCCGTTATATTGGGCACCCAGGCAAGGTATAAGATGACCCTGGTAAAGCGCCTCGAAGAGAGGGCCGGATTGCGTCTCGCCTCCGAGGCGGGGATAAGGTTTGCTACGGCAAAGCTTGCGACGGAGGCAGAGAACGGTTATCACAGCATGATAGACCTTTGGAGCAATGACCCGCAGTCCTTTAAGAACGTGAATTGCGGCGAAGCGGCTTTTGATATATGTTACCAGTATGTATACGATATATCGAAGGGCCCCGAGCTGAGGTACGGTCTCGTCGACGAAGAGAGGAAGATAAATATAAATAAGTCGGACAGGACAGTGCTGAAGCATCTCCTCGTGCTGGTGCTCAATATGGACGAGGATATGGCCCAGGGCCTGGCCGCCTCTATAGTCGACTGGAGGGATGGCGATGAGGAGCTCTCCGTTCCTGTCGGGAGCGCGGAGTCCTTATATTACCGGGGTCTCTCCACCCCTTACGAGTCCAAAAATGCCGATTTCGACACCCTGGAAGAGCTCCTCCTTGTTAGGGATGTCAACCGTGATATGCTGGAGAGGATCAGGGGTTTTGTTACAGTTTACGGAAGCGGCAAGATAAACGTAAACACCGCACCCAAACAGGTTCTTATGGCTGTAGGGTTGAATGAGAGGATAGCGGATGATATAATGTCATTCCGCATGGGGAAAGACAGGATGGTGGGGACCGTGGACGACGGTATATTCGACGCGACTTCAAACATAGTCCCGAGCCTCAGCCAGTTTGCGAGCCTGAGCCCTTCTGATATAAGCATGCTGAACGCCGTAGTCGACCAGCACCTGGCGGTAATATCGACCGCGTTCAGCATACGGAGCGTCGGCAGGTCAAAGGACGGGAAGACCACTTACGTTGCCGCGGCGGTGGTAAACAAAAAAGGAAAAGTGTTGTCCTGGCAGGAGTCGTAAATATGTTCTGGATAAAAAGGATGAACCCTATTGCCGCCGTGGTCGGGCACGACCTCGTGGGGATCGAGCTGGACGGGAATAATCTGAAGATCGCCCATATGAGGATATCGCCCGGCAGGGCGGAGGCGGTCAACCTTGTAGTCCGCAATATATCGGGTATGGCCGATGCCGATATCTCGAAGACGATCGCCTCTTCATTCCTTACGCTGAACGCGAAGAACCCGTACGTTGTGAGCGTCATCACCTCCGGCCTTGCGATAACCAAGAATATCGAGATACCCTCTATCGATCCTAAGGAGATAAAGGAGATAATAGACCTGCAGGCGGGGCGCCACACCCCGTATTCGCGGGAGGAGATAGTCATAGATTATATAGATGTGGGCACTTATAAAAACACTTACACAAAGATCCTGCTCGTCATCGTATCGCGCAATGTAATAAAGAAGCAGTTCGATATCATAGGGAAGGCCGGGCTCAAGCTGGAGAAGATACTCTTCGCGCCTGAGGCGCTGGGGAGGTCCGCCGCCAGGGTGATGGGGCTCAATACCGAAGTTTCCCCGGCCAGCATAATAAATATCGATGAAAGCTTTACGGATTTTACGGTCGTCTATAAGAACAGGCTATTATTCGTCAGGTCGATCCCCATAGGCGTACAGCAGCTCTGGGAGGACAGGGAGAAGAACGGGATAAGGTTTGCGGAAGAGTTGAAGAGGTCCCTCGAGACATATCAGGGCGAAAATATCGAGAGAAGCCCGGATTCGCTTATCCTTACCGGCGCGGCGGAAGAGATGACCGGGCTGGAACCGGTATTGAACGACGCCCTGCATTTTCCGCTGAAGGTCATACCATATCTCAAGAATGTGACCGTTAAGGGTGACCTGCTGAAGGTGAACCCTGCTGCCAGGCGTCAGTCGTTCCTGAATATAATGGCGTCGCTCTTCGCGCTGGAACAGGTCAAGATAATACTTATACCCGAAGAGGTGAAGGTCAGGAGATCCCTGGAAGAACGGGGGAGGGACCTGATAAAGACGGGCATATTCGTCTTCACGGCCTTCATGATCCTCTGCCTTATACTGGTAAGCAACATCTTCTTTAAGACCGCATACCTGAAGAACCTGACCGTAAAATACCGGGATTTTGACAAGGAGGCCCAGACGCTGGAGAATAAGTTCACGATGGTCAGCATGGTCAGGAACTACCTCTCGAGCCGCGGGTATTCGCTGGAGGTGCTGGCGGAATTGCACTCTATAACCCCCATCGACCTGGAGCTGAACGATATCAGGTTCGATGACCAGGGCAAGATATCGATAAAAGGGACGGCCGAGTCGATGTCCACCGTCTTCTCTTTCGTCGAGGCGATCGGGAAATCGAAGTATTTTAAGGACGCCAAGACCAAATACACCTCGAAGAGGAAAGAGGGGACCAAAGATATGGCCGATTTTGAAATAACGGCCGCGCTGAACAAGAACCGATGATAAAGAAGATACAGGAATTATACGCTATATTATCGCGCATGTCCAAAAGGGAGAAGACGATCCTGTACGCGGCGGCCTTTTTCATATCCCTGACGCTCCTGGACAGGATGATGATATCTCCCATATTCAACCGCATAAGTTCGCTGGAATCGGAGATCAAGGAGAAGGAGTCGAATATCAAGAAGAGTATGCGCATACTGTCCCAGAAGGATAAGATAATGTCCGAAAGCGAAAGCTACGGGTCCGTCTTCAGCCAGGCCAACTCCGAAGAGGAGGAGATGACCTCGATCCTGAAAGAGATAGAGAACCTGGCCAGCAAGAGCTCCGTCTACCTGATAGACATGAAACCGGGAGGCGCGAAGAGCGCCGGCTCGGCAAAGAAATATATCATAAACCTGAGCTGCGAGGCGCAGATAGAGCAGCTGACCCAGTTCATGTACGATATCGAAAATTCCAGCAAGCTTTTGACCATCGAGAAATACCAGATAGGGCCGAAATCTAAGGAATCGAGCGTGGCCCGGTGCAGCATGTCGATATCCAAGATAAGCATGTAGAGTAATCACAAGGAGGATGCCATGAGGAAGATTGCTTTTGTTACGATGTTCCTGACGCTCTTTTCATGTTTTAACGCTTACGCCGCCGAGGGGCCGACGCTTCTGGAACTGCGCAACGAGATCTTTGACGAGTCGCGGGCGATAAAGCTGCTCTTGCCTAATTCCAGGAAGGACCTCATATTCATGAACAGCATGTGGGATTCCTGCATAGCGACCATGATGCAGATAGACGCATATTTCAATATGCTGGGCATATTCAACACTATCAAGAAAGAGAGCGTGACCGAAGATGCGGTCAAATATATAGCGGATTGGCTCAATACCATGAAGACGACGAACACCCTGACCATAAAGAACCTGGACGCAATGTCCTCGAAGCAGATAGAGAACAATACGCGGCTTCACGTCCAGAGGATGACGGAGTTCTATACGGGGTTGAATAAGAGGATAGATACGGAACTGAAGGGTGTCCTGGCCCTTAAGGCAACGGCTAAAAAGAGATAGAGCGGGAGGACGGAAATAGATGTCTAAAAATCTTAAATACGCATTATCCGCAGCGGTGTTTATCGCTTCCTGCGCCGTCCCATATGTATGGGCCGATACCGATGCGGACGACGAGATGATGTTCGATGAAGGCATGGCGCAGGTCGAGATGGGAGGCAGGATCGTGGGGCAGGTGGTCAAGGTCAACCCCGCCTCAAAGACCATGACGATCAGGGATATGCGCTATGACAGCAAGGTGGTCACGATCATGGCGAACAGCGACACCACGTACTTCGGCACAACTTCCATAAAGACGATAAACCCAGGGGATTATCTCTCCGTCGACTGTATCTCGATCAATGATACCTACGTCGCCGATAACGTCGTTATGCAGGAGAGGGCCATGGCGGATGAGACGATGCCGGCCCTGGAGAAGGTCCTCGTCGATTAAGATAATTCCGCCAATAAGTTTATGAACCCATTTAATACGGTGATATCGGCATCTCTGCTGCTGGCCGCGGTATCGCTCACTCCCGCAGCCGCGGCAGAGAGAGACGCCGGCGGGGCGGCGGCCAAAGAGGTGAGCTTCGAAGAGTCCGAGGCCTACGGCCCGTACACAAAGGGCCTCTCTTATATAAAGGAGGGGCGGTGCGACGAAGCCATAAAGGAATATTCCAGGGCGCTGGAGCTGTCCCCGGATAATTACCTTGTCTACAGCGCCCTCGGGTACGCCTGCTTCTATTCCGGGAAATTCACGCCGGCCCTTGAATCCTTCAGGAAGGCCATGTTTCTAAAGCCCGACTATGCGGATGCCGTAAGGGGTATAGCCTGCGTCTACATGGGTCTGGGGCAGGAGAACGAAGCGGCCGTATATTTTATGAAGGCGATAAAGATGGACCCTGCCGTCATCTCGCCTTATATGGCGCTGGGGACTATATATAACAATAAAAAACGTTTTGACGAGGCCATCCCGCTCTTCAATAAGGTCATAGAGGCCTCGCCCAATCTCAATACCGCCTATTTTGAATTGGCCCGCGCGTACCAGGCGACAGGCAGGATCGATCCGGCGGTGAGCAATTATGAGAAATTCATATCGCTCACCCCGACCATACGAAAAGCTTATCTGCCGCTTGCGGCGTGTTACGCCTCCAGGGGGGATTACAGGAACGCATTCCGGTGCGCCTCCACCGCCAGGCAGCTGGATATGACGGACCCGGAAGCGAAAAAGGTGATGCGTTCCATGTACTACAGGATAAAAAGGGAGAAAGAGGAGGCCAGGGAGAAGGCCGCAAGGGAGGAGGCGGCAAAAAAGAAGAAGGCCGGAAAGGAGGCGCCGGTCAAAAAGCGATAGGCCTGTCGTGTTCCAGCACAGTTATGCTTATCGCCTCCGGGTTTCCTTTCTTTTTGTCATCGTAGTACTTCACTATTATGTGGTCCCCCTCGATCAGATCTACGACCCCGGCCTTTCGCAGGTCCCTGAATATCCTGCCTTTGCCCGTGACCACGACCACATTCTCGGGGACGTAGAAAGTCATCTTATCTTCCGCTATCTTGCCCGTGCTGTAGTACCACTTCAGGGCCAGCTTCGAGCCGGCGAAATCTATCCCGCATATCTTGCCCCGGACGTATCTTATCGGACGGTCCTTCGGTTCCTGGGAATGGGATGAGACGGGCATCATAGATCCCGCGATGATCATCATGGATATCAATATCTTTGCCGCGTGAGAGATAGCCCCTCCTCTTATTTCGAAGCCAGCCTGGGTTTCTGCATCTCGGATATCGTCTTTTTCAGGTCCTCCATATCTTTGCGCACGGACTCTATATCGTCATTCATCTTGGCCAGTATCGCGTCATACTCCGTGAACTTACGCGCCGCATACTCGCCTGAGCCTTCAATGATCCTGAGATCTCCTTCCCTGCGTATGGCGGTACCTTTAGGCAGGACCACTTTATAGGATGGTTTCTTCCCGACCTGCTGTAGTTCCATGCCTTCGGGCACCTGTGTATTATAGGCGCCGTCTTCATCATCCACCTGCGCGCCTGCGGGTGGTGCGAAGGCGATCATTATTGCCGCAAGAATAAGAGAGACAGATCTTGTCATATCTTCCTCCTGTTGATATATAAAATATACCATACTATGTGGCAATTTCCAATTTAGAATTGGTCATTTGACATCGAAATGCTATAATAACAACATGGGCTACGCGCCGGCGTTGGAAAAGGCATGGAAAGAGCTGTCGGGCCTCGGTCTCCCCGCTGCCTCCACGGTAATGTTCCTGAACGGAGAATATGCGGTAGACCCTGTCTCGAAGATCGTGCTTTCCGTATCATGCAACGTCTCTGCCAAAGACCATTACACCATCATAATATTGCATTATCTGATACATAAGCTGAGGATGGGGGAACTGCCGCCTCCTGCCGGGGAGTGGATCGACTTCAGGCAGATCGACGGCGGAGAGGGGTATTACGCGTCTTTCAAGAAGAGGACCATAGATGTCATAGCGCGTAAGTATGGCGAAAGGCCCGAGCAGCTGATGGAGGCAGCAAAGCGCCTGAACGGTAAAGAGGCGGCACTTGGCGACATAGGGGTCGTTATAGAGGCCTTTCAGCGTGTCCCCGTCGGGCTTGTCTTCTGGAAAGGCGATGAGGAGTTCGCCCCGGAGGCGAACATACTTTTTGACAGGGGGATCACGTCCATACTCTGCACGGAAGATATCGTGGTGATGACAGAGATCATCGCGCATTCATTGTGAGCGTTCCCATGAGGATAGCCGTAAAGGTCAAGCCGGGCTCAAAAGAAGATAGCGTCGAAAAGGTGAACGGCGCGGAGTTCATGGTCCGTGTGAAGGCGCCGGCAAGAGAAGGCAGGGCGAACGAGGCCGCCCTTGAGGTCCTGGCCGGATATTTCGGAGTCGCAAGATCCAGGGTGAGGATCGTCCGCGGCCTTTCCGGAAGGAACAAAGTGATAGACATAATATAAAAAGGGAGAAAGATATGTACAGCGTAGAGGTCTCCAGTGCGGGGGATTACCTGTTCCGGGTGAAGGCGAATGACTATGAGTTCGAGGTGGATGCGAAGGGCAGGGGAGCCACCCCTCCGGATACGCTCCTGGCCTCTCTGGGTAGTTGCGTCGGTGTCTACATAAGGAAATATGCGGAAGGGGCGAGGCTGGCCATAGATGAATTCACCGTGAAGGTGAGCGGGGAACTGTGCAAGGAAGCGCCCGCCCGCTTTAAGACGATAGACGTGTCGGTCGGCCTTAGGGGCTCCGCCCTGGATGAGCGCCGGAGAAAGGCGCTCATCGAATTCATAAAGAATTGCCCGGTGCATAATACATTGAGATCGGACCCGGAAATAAAGATAAGGATAGAGTGATGACCAGGAGGGAATTTCTGAGAAAGGCGTCTCTATTTTGCGCGGGGGCCGTATTCTCATCGGCTGCTATAGAGTCGCTGTTTAGATCGAAGGCGTCCGGAGACAAGACAGGCCCCGCGGGCCTGAAAGAAGCGATGTTCTATCGAAAGATAGACGACTCGACCGTCCAGTGTGAGCTCTGCCCCAGGGGGTGTACCCTATCGACCGGGCAGAGGAGCTTCTGCAGGGTCCGTGAGCCGAAGGACGGCGTGCTCTATGCCATGTCGTACGGCAAGGTATGCTCAGCCCACGTAGACCCTATCGAAAAGAAGCCGCTATTCCATTTTCTGCCCGGGACGAACGCCTTCTCCGTTTCTACGGCCGGTTGTAATTACCGCTGTAAGAGCTGCCAGAACTGGCAGATATCGCAATTCGCGCCGGAGGCGGTCTACAATGACTATCTCGAACCCTCCGATATCGTCGCGCAGTCGGTGCGGACAGGATGCCCTACGATCGCGTATACATATACCGAGCCGGTGATATTCTATGAGTACATGCTAGACACCTCGAAACTGGCAAAGGGGAGGGGCCTTAGGAATATGTGCCACTCGAACGGTTCATTCAACCCGAAACCTCTCGAAGAGCTCTCTCTTTACATAGATGCGGCCAATATCGACCTGAAGGGGTTTTCCCAGGACTTTTATTCAGATTTCGCCGCCGGCTACCTTGACAGGACGCTGGATAATCTCAAAATTTTAAAGAAGAACAGGGTGTGGCTTGAGATAAC
Source organism: Candidatus Omnitrophota bacterium (assembly GCA_041650805.1). Lineage (NCBI taxonomy): Bacteria > Pseudomonadati > Candidatus Omnitrophota > Candidatus Omnitrophota bacterium. The sequence goes on from JBAZKM010000014.1 coordinate 37,684, forward strand.
CAACCTCGTAGTTCCTACCCTGAATGACGATATGGCGAAGATGAAAGATATGTGCGCCTGGATATGCGATGCCCTCGGCCCGGATGTGCCTCTGCACCTATCGCGTTTCTGGCCGAGCCACAAGTTGACGCACCTCTATCCGACCCCGCAGGAGACGCTCGAAAAGGCGAGAGAGACAGCCCTCGCTTCCGGCTTGCGCTATGTCTATATAGGGAATGTTCCGGGGCTGGCCGCAGAGAACACCTATTGCCATAATTGCGGTAAGACGGTAATCGGCAGGAGCGGTTACACGATAACGGAAAAGCACATGAAGTCCGGCGCCTGCGAATGGTGCGGCACAAAGATACCGGGCGTCTGGGATTGATATATTCCGGCAATTCCCCCATTACCCTCTATTCATACTCACCGCAATAATGCTCGGTATCTTTACACATACAAGGATGGAGCAGACACCCGGTATCCCGACGAGAGGAACGAGCGCCGCGGAGACGAGCAGTGCGGCAAGCCACGAGCCGGCCAGGTCGAGCGCATAGAGCATACCTGCAGTATCGGCTGCACCTCTCCCGCGGAGCGCTATCCTGTTGGCCAGCGGGAACTCCGCCCCGACGAAAAAGCCGCTCGCGGCCAAGAGGACGAAGAACAGGATCGGCGTTTTGGCTGTGCCCGGGCCGGCCATGAAGAGACCAGCCACAAGGACGAAGGCAGCTGCGGAGAGCTCTGTAGCGGCAAGGCAGTCCATATCCCGCTTGATACGGGATAAAGAACGCGTCATCAGCCATCCTCCGAAGGCAAGCCCGGCCATGAATGATGCCATGAGCATCGCGATGTGCGAGAATAAAAATCCGTAAGAGGACTGGTAGGCGTAGATCAGTATAAGGTTCAGGCTCATGCCGACAAAGCCGGCGGTAAATATGGCGGCCCCGGAGGCAACGGCCTTGCGGTGTCTCCCGTACCGGCCGAGCGCCACGACGATCAGGCCGCAGATCAATACGGCAAAGAGCGAGTTATGCAGGGTTATCTTGCCGAGATGGTCTTCCGCGGCCCGGAAGCGCGGGGAGGCCATGGTGTTCAGATAAGCGGCGGCGTAATACGCTGCAGCAGGGGATCTATCCGAATTCTTTATTAAGGGCTTCGCCTTTCCTACGGAACCGTAGAACCACTCCTGCCACTGTCTGTCGAGGCGGTCCGCGAGATAGGCCTTATTGAACGTCTTTGTCGATATCTTTCTCTCTTCCAGGCGTTGAAACAGGATATCCGGGGTGAGGGTTATCCCGCCTTTTGACGCGATGAATATATTGGAATATCCGGGTATGACATTTACGCTGTACTGACCTTCCAATGCCGCCAGGACGGACGCGTTAAGATCGCGAAGCTCCGGCCCCAGGTAGCTGAGAGACCCCGGCAGGGAAAATACGATGATGCCGTTCGTGCCAAGCACCCTGCCCGCCTCCTTGAAAAATTCCGTCGTGTAAAAACGGTTCATGGCCAGCGTGGATGGCGCGGGCAGGTTGACCATGATAACGTCGTAATCTTCTTTCGTTATCTTAATGAAGTATCTGCCGTCGGTATATCTTATATCCAATCTGGCCTCGTCCAGCTCTCCGGCGGTAAGGGGCGTGGGGAAGTCATTCACCAGGCGTATGAGGGATGGGTCGAGCTCGACATATGAAAGTTTTTCTACGGGATATTTCAGTATCTCGTGTATCATCCCGCCGGCCCCGCCGCCTATGATGAGGACATCCTTTGGCGAGGCGTGGCTCAGCATGCCGAAATGCGCCAGGGCTTCGGTGGAGGCGATATCCGGAAGCGGCGTCGTTATGATAGGGATGCCGTTACCGTAAAACGTGTATTGACCGGCGTTTCTGGTCAGGGCCAGGTTGCCGTAGACGGAATTCCGGTACGCGACCAGCTCCCGGCCTTTCCACTGGCCGGCGAGAGAGAGATCGTGGAGGGCCGAGGCGGGCCCGGATAGCGAGAAGATCGCGAGAGATGCACAGCAAGCCGCTCCTATCCAGAGCGGCGAGGACCCTCTGCCGCCCGGCCGTGTTTCATGTTTCAGGAGCGACGCGGCCGAAACCGCATTGGCGATCCCCACGACAGAGACGGCGGCGAATGAGTTCAGGAAGGTTATGAGATAATAGGTGATGACAGGGCCTCCTATCATGAAACCGGCAGACTCGACGGCGTATACGGTCCCGGCGGCCTCCTCAGCCCGCCCGGACGCCTCGTGTGCCATCCTGCAGCCGAAAGGGAATTGCATCCCGGTGAATATGCCGGCGCAGGCGGGTATGAGCAGGGAGGAGAGGAATACGGCGGATATCCCGGCACCTTCGCCTACAGCGAGGCCAAGCATATTTTTCAGGACCCGTATGGTGAAGATGCATATGGGGAGATATGCGGCGATCAGGAGCTGTAATATGGAATATGCCAGGACAGGGCGGCTTATTTTGGCGGCAAGACGGCCCCCCAGGAGGCTGCCGAGCGCCACCAGCATTATCCAGTTGGCCAGTATGATGCCTATGGTGAGTTCGTTCCCGTTAAAGGAGACGAAGAATTCCCGGATCAGCAGTGTCTCGGCCGCCAGGGACGTGAAGCCCATGAGGAGGAAGGCGAATATGAACCGCTTCTTCATATGCCGTTATTTTATCACATTGCGTAATCGCGATGGTAATGTAAATTTTTCGTCTCCACCCCTCAGGCGTTTACTTTTGTGCCCGCCTTCCGCTTGCCGCAAATTTGGATTAGCCCAAAATTTTACAGAGAAAATTTTGGACTTTTCCAGCAGATAGCATATCCAAATTTTGCTTTGTCAAAATTTGGATTAGGCATCCAAATTTGCTGTCCCAAAATTTTGATGGCCGATGAACCTGGTTACAAGGAAAGCGATTGTCCAGTTTCATCGTCCGTTCTGTATCGCA